>CAZSWR010000001.1:0-157130 GCA_964610885.1 uncultured Hyphomicrobiales bacterium
GTGCATAATTCAGAAAAGTCTTCAAAGCCTTAATCACTCCGCCAACTGAGTTGTTAAGCATGCGTCGGGTTTGCCTCAGGTACAGCACAAAACTATCATAGAAGGCTTTGTTCATCGACTCAAAAGTCAGAACGCAGTCATTGTAAGATTGATATGCTTTGATATGGGAAAGAGCATTAGCATATTTCTCAATTGTGGATTCAGAGTATGCACCGCTTTTCTTTCTCAAAGTGATGAATTTCTCAAACTCTTCGATGAAGTTATTTTGCGATCCATCGCTATTATTCGCATCGACGGCGGGATTGTTTTGTGGGTTAATGATATGCAGTATATTTTTCGCGAATACTTCGTCCGATAATACTTTTCTGTTTATTTTTGCATCAGAGATGAATTCGTCCACCAGGGCGCGGATATTCGCGAGTTGGTTATTGATTCGCACGTAAGCCAGTTCTTTGTTGGTTACTTTCTGTTTGTCGGCGTTCCAAGCCACTGAAGGAATCACAATCCCAGTAGAAACGCGAAGTCGAAATTTCCGAAAATTGACATCAGCAAAAATCGATGTATTTTTCTCTTTCGGATGAATCAGATAGAATTTCATAAGGCACCCTGTGTTAATCATATGACACATATTATGACGTAATTATCTTTACATTATTATCATATTGTTTACATTTAACCACTACAAAAACCATCGGAATCCTTGTAATTCCTTATTACACCAATATATTAGTAAATATCAGTAAAATACTGTAAAAAGACATATTCTCTTCGGAAGTGTGGCACGTCTTAGTAAAATGATAAACCTTACAATCAACCCTTGCCGGTTGCCTTTGCAATCATGTCTGGGACTTGGGCTGGCTTGACGTTGCTGAAGACTTGGTTGTTGATGAGTACGACCGGGGCCAGGGCGCATACGCCAATGCAGCGAGTGCCCTCGAGCGAAAACATGCCATCGTTGGACGTTTCGCCCAGAGTTATGCCCAATTCGTTCTTGAATGCGTCGAGGACGTGGTCGGCGCCCTTGACGAAGCAGGCGGTGCCGAGGCACACCGAAATGGCGTATTTGCCGCGTGGTTGCAATCGGAAATAGTGATAGAAAGTGGCCACACCGCTGACGTCGGCCGTAGGCACTCCCAACCAATGCGACACTGCGTATTGGTGGTCCTCGGAAAGGTAGCCGTATTTGTCCTGAATCCGGTGGAGTACTTCGATCAGATGGCTTTCCGGATGTTCTTTGGCCAGGCATTCTTGGACGAAATCATAGATTTCCGGATCTATCGATTTCCTTATTTCTTCAATTAATTGATCGTGATTACACATAATTATATACCTCTCGGGAATCTTTCAACATATTTGGTATGCAGCAGGTGGTGGGCCTTTTCGCTGCCTGGAGCGCCGAGGAATTCCTCGTAGAGTTTTTGGATGTACGGGTTTTCGTGCGATTTGCGCAACGTTTTGTGCTCGTCGATGGCATAGAGGGATTGTTGCCTTTTTTTGATCATTTCCTTGTCCATCGGATAAATGAAGTCTCCGGCATAAGGCAATGGTTGGCCGCCGCCGGCAACGCACCCACCAGGGCAGGCCATGATCTCGAGTATATGATATTGCTTTTCTCCGGCTTTAACCCTCTTGAAAAGCTCTTTCGCGTTGTGAAGCCCGTTTGCTACGGCCACGTTGATCTGCTTGCCTGCAATATCGATCGATGCCTCTTTCAGACCTTCGACGGCGCGGACATCGTAGAACTCGAGCTGTTCGAGCTTTTCTCCGGTAATCTTTTCGTAAGCTGTGCGGAGAGCGGCCTCCATGACGCCGCCTGTCGTGCCGAAGATGTCTGCCGCGCCGGTGGAAACGCCGAGCGGATTGTCGAAATCGTCGTCCGGGAGCATAGTGAAGTTGATACCATACGCTTTGATCATCCAGATCAACTCGCGAGTGGTGATGACGGCATCTGTGTATGGATAGCCATCTTCGGAGAAGTGCTCGGGGCGTTCGCATTCGTATTTCTTGGCTGTGCAGGGCATGACGCCGACAACGTATATATCCTTCGGGTCAAGTCCTTTCATTTCGGCATAATAAGTTTTGAGCAGCACCGAAAGCATGGACATAGGCGAGCGGCACGAAGACGTGTTCGGTATGTATTCCGGGAAGAAGTGTTCGAGGAATTTGACCCAACCGGGCGAGCAGGAAGTGATGAGCGGCAGGTTCTCGCCTTTTTCCAATCTTTGAAGGAATTCATAAGATTCCTCGATGATCGTCAAATCGGCGCCAAAGTTCGTATCGAAGACAGCGTCGAAGCCGAGCCTGCGGAGCGCGGCAACTGTCTTGCCTGTCATTGCCGGTTCGCCGGGCTGTTTGCCGAAACCTTCGCCGATAGCTGCGCGGATGGCCGGAGCTGTTTGTGCGATAACGAATTTCTTCGGGTCGTTCAGTGCGGCCCAGATTTGCTCTGTTGAATTCTTTTCGGTGAAGGCAGCCGTCGGGCAGACGTTAATACACTGGCCGCACTTGATGCAGACCGAATTTTTCATTTCCTTGCCGAAAGCCGGCTGGACGACTGTGTGCACGCCTCTGTGCATTTGGTTCAGGTTGTGTACGCCCTGAATCTCGGCGCAGGCGCGGACGCAAGCGCGGCAGAGGATACATTTCTCGGCATCGCGCACAACGGAGGCGTCCGAGTTTTCGACCTCGAATTCCTTGCGGTCGCCCTCGAAAAGCCGTTCGCGCACGCCAAGTTTGTACGAGAGATTCTGAAGTTCGCAATTGCCGTCGCGTTCGCAGGTGAGGCAATTCTTGGGGTGGTTGTCCAAAAGCAGTTCGACCAAATCGCGGCGGGCAAGGCGGATGTCCGGCGAATTTGTGCGGATTTTCATGCCGTCGGTCAGCGCAGTCGCGCAGGCGGGAAGGTAGTTCCTGGCGCCCTCCACCTCGACGACGCAGATGCGGCAAGCGCCTTCGGTGGAAAGTGTCGGATGGTAGCACAGCCGTGGGATGTGTATCCCGACGGAATCGGCGGCCTGCATGATTGTCGTCCCGGGGGCAACCTCCACGGAAATGTCATCGATAATAGCTTTTATATTTTTGTTTTGAGTTTCTTTTTTCATGATTACACCTTTATAATTGCATCGAATTTACATGAGTTATAGCACTCGCCGCACTTCACGCAGTGTTCCTGAATGATTTCGTGCGGTTTCTTGGCGAATCCGCGGATGCAGAAGGCCGGGCATCTGCGAGCGCAAAGCGTACATCCGGTGCATTTGTCCGGTATGATTGTGTATGTGATGAGTTTGGAGCATTTCTGGGTGGGGCAGCGCTTTTCGTTGATGTGTATCTCGAATTCCTCGCGGAAATTCTTGATTGCGCTTAGGACAGGATTGGGAGCCGATTGCCCGAGGCCGCAGAGCGACGTCTTTTGGATCATTTTGCCCAAGCGCTCCAGCTTGTCCAAATCTTCGAGTTTGCCCTCGCCGCTCGTGATTCGCTCCAATATTTCGAGCATCCTGAAAGTACCCTCGCGGCAGGGAAGGCATTTGCCGCAGGATTCGTCTTTTGTAAATTCGAGGAAGAACTTGGCCGTGGCCACCATGCAATCGCGGTCGTCGAGGACGATCATACCGCCGGAACCCATCATGGAGCCGACAGAACGCAGAGTTTCGTAGTCAACGGCTGTGTCCAGCAGTTCGACGGGAATACAGCCGCCTGACGGTCCGCCAGTCTGAACGGATTTCAGCGTTCGTCCGTCAGGAATGCCGCCTCCAATGTCATAGATGATCTCGCGAAGCGTGGTGCCCATAGGCACTTCAATTAGTCCGGTGTTGTTGACTTTGCCGGCCAGGGCGAAAACTTTGGTTCCTTTGCTGCCTTTTGTTCCTATCCGCGAGAACCAGTCCGAGCCGTAGAGAAGAATAGCAGGGACGTTTGCCCAAGTTTCCACGTTGTTGATAACCGTCGGGTGACCCCAGAGGCCATGTTCGGAGGGGAAGGGCGGGCGAATTTTCGGCTGGCCGCGTTTGCCCTCGATGGACATCATAAGTGCGGTTTCCTCGCCGCAGACGAATGCACCCGCGCCGAGCCGCACCTCGAGGTCGAACGAGAATCCAGATCCGAGAATGTTTTCGCCGAGCAGCCCCAACTCGCGAGCTTGTTTGATGGCGATATTCAGTCTTTTGATTGCCAAAGGATACTCAGCGCGGCAATAAACGAATCCTTTCGAGGCGCCGATAGCGAATGCTCCGATTGTCATACCCTCGACGATGCTGTATGGGTCGCCCTCGAGAGCGGATCTGTCCATGAATGCGCCGGGATCGCCTTCGTCGGCATTGCAGACGACGTATTTGAGCGGATCGGGGTTGGTTTCGGCTCCGAGTTTCCATTTCTGGCCCGTCGGGAATCCGCCACCGCCGCGGCCGCGCAGACCGGATTTCACGATTTCATCGATGACGTGCTGGCGGTCGCCCTTGTCGAGCATTCGGGCGAGAGCCAAATAGCCCATTTCGTGTATGTAGTCGCTAATCGATTCGGGGTCGATGATTCCGCAATTGCGGAGCGTGATTCGTGTTTGCTTGTTGAAAAACGAAACGTCCCCATAGAGTTTGAAGTATTCCTCGGTGAGATGTTCGGTGTGGGTTTGGTATTTCTTGTGTACTTCGTTCAAAATGAAATGCGATTCGATGATTTCGTCCAAGTCGCTTTCGCTTCTGAACCGATAAATAATGTTGTCAGGGAAAACCATCATCACGCCGCATTCTCCGACATCGTCCGGTCCGCAAAGCCCTATGCACCCGCCGGTTATTGTCTTAACTGTGTTTTCGGGCAGCCCAACGGCCGCGATTTTCTGTTTGAAGATTTCTTTCCAGTCCTTGCTGTGGCCGTTGCAGGCTTCGGTGGAGCAGATTGTTACGACATAGTTCGTGAGTATGTCAGTTTTTTTGTCGAGCATCAGCGACGGGACGGGATTGTTCCCGAGGACGTGTTCTTGGAAAATAGTTTGGACTTTGTCCACCGTAACCTGTTGGTATTTCACCGGAATGTGGTTCGGCACGAAAATGCCGACAATTGGCTCTTGGGAGCAACGTCCGGTGCATCCGGTTTGTTTGATGACGATATCGTCTCGGCGAGTTGCCTTAATCAGCTTTTCGAACTCCACCCAGACGGCCTCCGCTCCGGCAGCATTTTCGCAAGTGGCGCTTCCCACTTGGATAATGATTTTGCCGTGTTGGTTGGCGTCCGTCGAGGCAGGATTGATCTGCTTTTTCAGGTTGCCGTAGTTCAATAAAACACTTCCCATAATTTCTCCAATATAACATGAAATTGATATTCGCTTGTACGAATACGAACAATAGTGGTGGGCAAAAAGTACTCATCAGTATGTTCGTTATATTTGTTTCAAAGATTAATTTCGCGAAAAGACAGTGTTTGCTTTTCAAAATAATCCGACGTAAGTGTATGTAATTTGTTTGAAATTAGCAAGAAAAGGCACTTGCCGAGTGAAATAATTCTTGTGAAAGTAAATTCTCATATGACCTAATCTGAGCATTTAATTAGAATTGAAAAAAAGTATCTTGCAATTTCGGCTAAATTTGATATTTTTGAACTAAGTATGCTTGATTCGTTTCAAGATAGATTTTTCAGGGGGTGGGGCTGCCACTCTGTTTTTCAACGGCAGCGCAATGATTTAAGGGAAGATGAATAGAATATTAATTCATATATTTAGATAAATGAATATAGAAAAGTTTAAACCTGACTAATGAGACAACAGAATCTCAGGATAACTCATGGATAAAGAAAAGTCATATCTTGAATTGTTTATGCGCCCAATCCAGGTTTGCAAAAGTTATAAGCCAAAGTTTGGGAACAGCCGCAGCGAAACTGGATATACGCTAAACGATTTCACAACCCTATATGGTGCTGATCAGTTCTACTCTTGGATTGGATTAGATAGTCCTCTTATGTATTCTGCACACAAGGCAGCTGGTGGTATGACGTCAATATATCGGCAAGTCGGTGTAGCATGCGAACACCTTTTCAGGCGAATTCTAATAGATACAACAGGATACACGAATGATGAAATGGCTTCATGGTCATATTCAGCAGAGACAAAATCCGGTAAAGAGAAAAAACTCTCTCTAGACGGACGCCTTTCTTTTTCTGATATTCAGAATATTGAATTGTTAGACAGATCAAAAGAGTGGCTCGAAACATATTGTATGCAAATTAAGGCCAAAAGCCCAAAGAATGGCATCGTTTTCGAGGTTAGGCAGGGATACAAGAGTAAGGACAGCAAACGACAAAATGCTGATATTGATAATGCAACAGTTGCTTGGGCTAATGGTTACCTACCAGTATTTGCAATATTTTCTTCTCAAATAGATACGGATATTGTTCTTCGCTATAGAAATAATCGTTGTGGGATCTTGGTTGGCAACAATCAGAATGATGCATTAATTTCTTTATTCGCGTTTTGCAAAGAGATTCTTGGGTATGACCTCGCTAGCTTTTTCTTGAGAAACTCAAGCACAATCAAATCAGAAATCAACGAAATATTAGATTCTCTTCTGAATCCACTGTTATGAAACAAAGAGCAGATTATACATTTAGGTTTAATTCAAGCCTTGGACGGCATGGATGGCTCAGATTAACTCCAGCGTATTCAGTGAAATTAGTGAAAGAAATACTTAAGGAAGAACCCAGTGAATCATTCATATTTGATCCGTTTTCCGGAACTGGCACAACCGGATTAGTATCGGCAGAACTTGGATTGAATGCCGCTCTCAACGATATTAATCCATTCTTGGTATGGCTTGCAAATGCTAAATGTTATAATTATTCCACTACTGATTTGCAGCTGGGTATTGAAAAAATTGATGATATAGTATTGTTAGCCAAATCAAGAATTGGCTCTGAGAATTGGCTCCCTGATATTTTTAATATTGACAGATGGTGGGACAAAACAACCTTAAAAACTATTTCTGCTTTGCGATATGCAATTGTCGAAATCGGAGGAATGCCCAGAATAAATTCTTGTAATTCGCTTTTCTGGATATCTTTCTGTAGGCTTATTATTGAGACTTCCTCGGCTGCCTTCAACCATGTTTCTATGTCATTCAGCGAAACCCCAAGTGCATACGAAGAACAGTATATTTTAGATTGTTTTTCTTCAATTGCCACAACTCTCATTAATAGCGCAAAGCATTCAATCAAAGGTGATGTTAAAATCTTCAATGGGGATGCACGTTCGCTAGATTATATTTCTGATTGTGCATTCACTCATGTGATTACGTCCCCTCCATATTCCAATCGAATTAGTTATATCAGAGAATTAAGGCCTTATATGTATTGGTTAGGATTCCTACAAGAAGCAAAAGAAGCTGGAGACTTGGATTGGGAGGCAATTGGTGGTACTTGGGGGACAGCCACCAGCAAACTGAATACTTGGTCTGCATCATCAAACGGATTGCCTGACAAACTATATGGAACTTGTGAAAAAATTCAAAAGGTAGAAAATAAAAACGCATTTATTCTTGGTAAATACGTCTTGAAATACTACCACGACATGCATTCGCATTTTTCATCGTTGCGAAGGTTACTTGCGAAGGATGCTAAGCTGATTTATATTGTCGGCAACTCAACTTTCTATGGTGTGCCTGTGCCGGCGGATGAATTCTTAATGTCCTCACTTTTCACTCTTGGCTATGACGATGTGAAGGCAAGTATTATCCGGAAACGTAATTGCAAGAAAGAATTGTTTGAGTACTGCATTTCTGCTGTATGGAATAAAACAAATGACTATGCTTTCAATCCAATGAAACAGAATGAAGCGTTAACAAGGCAATTGATGCTGAATCTTTAAAAATGTTCGCGAATCAAACCCAAGTTTATTATTTCAATGTACTCGATAGTATTGTATAAATATATACGATTTAGTACACTGTCTTTCTGTGATGCTTTGGAATATCGCAATTATTGCTTCACAGACTTTAGTTTATTTAATATTTTGATGCAAAAAAAATGTTAAGACGCCGCCCGCACGGTAACAATCCGAGCAGAATTGCGTATTATCTCTTAGTTTTGTATTTTGTGAAAGTGAAAACTTTTAAAATCTTCGGGAGTATTGATGAAAAAGATTTTTTTAATAATTATTCTATTTGCAACGGTCACTATAGCGAAATCGCAAAGTGGCGCGCCGAGGGTGTTTACGGTCAATGATTGTATTTCGAACGCAATGAAGCAGAATCCGCAAATACTATCGGACGAGATCCAGATCTCGGCCGCCGAAACTGGCGTTACGAAAGCCTATGGCGGATACCTGCCAACAGTGTCGGCCAATGCCGGGTACAATGCCAACCTAATCAAAAACGATAACACTCCAAACTCATCCTATAACGTTTCGGCAAATGCCAATTATAATATCTTCGATGGGTTCTCTCGCGAGGCCGGCATCGACCTGGCCAAGTCCACCTTGGACGCCCGCAAATACTCAGTCGTGAACCAAAAGCAACTGCTGCTAATTGATGTATATCGCCAATTCTTCGATATACTTCGCAAAGAGCAAATTGTGAAAACACGTTCGGAGAACCTCGAATTGGGCCGCCACGAGTTGGAAAGGATTAAAGCACAATACGAAGCCGGAGTGATCCATAATGGCCCCGTCTATGCGCAGGAAGCCGAACTCGGCCAAAGAGAATACGAACTCGTCAGCGCGCAAAACGATTTGAACCTCTCGAAGGCACAGATGCTGATCCTGATGGGATTTTCGCCGGATTTCAATGCTGAATTTTCCAATACAGGGATTCCAGCCGAAGTGAGCAAAGAAGAAATTGAAAGCTTCCATTCGAATTATTCCAATTTGAACCAAGGAATCCAATCGGCACTCGAAAACAGAAGCGAATTGAACCTGAATAAAATCAACCTTGCCGCTGCAAATTCTCAAATCGAAATTGCGAAAAGCTCGAGGTATCCGACTGTTTCTGCCGGCCTTAATTGGAACTTTACCGAAAGCCCTGATTACTCTAACCGCTCATCAGTCTTCAACGTCTCGCTTTCGTATCCGATTTTCGACGCATACCGCACTCAGCTGAACGTCGAAGAGGCAGAAGTCGCCCTGAAAGTCAAGGAATACGATAGATTCATTCTCGAGCAATCGGTCAAGAACTCTGTTAAATCGTCGCTTCTAACGCTCGAATCGGCCGAAAAACAAATCGAAATCTCCGAACGCTCCATCCGTTCGGCAAAGCTCAACTACGAAACCTACAAGGAACGTTTCGAAGTCGGTACGGCAAACATAACCGAGTATTTGGACGCCAACTCGAAGTATATTACTGCCCAGATCAACAAAATTAATGCAGTTTATTACTACCTCCAGACCCAGAAAGAAACCCTGTTTGCAATGGGCAAATTGAAATAAAACCATCACATATTCGGAGAACACCGGAAATAATTATTTACTAATTAAATGGAATACTAAAATGAGATGCAAAAAATGCGGTAACGAATACGATTCGAACTACTATTTCTCCGCGCCAGAGGTCTGCAACGATTGCTTCAAAAAACTCTCGGCCGAAGAGCAGCAAGAACTGCTCAGCGATGCGAACCGGATCAATTTCGGAGCATACACAATTGATGATTATCGAACAGCCTTCGGAAGGCGTTTGGGAGCGGCACTGCTGGACCTTCTTTTCTACTTTTTGCTTATTATGATTGTGGCCGTGGGAACAGGTTTCATTGCCGAGTATGGTCAATTGATGAAACAGATTCAAGATCTCGGGCCGACAAGCCCAGCAGCCCAGGAAATTGCAATTAGTTTTGTCAAAGATCACATTGTTACCTACCTCATAATGAATGTTATCGTTTTGGCTTACTTCCTTTTGGAAGTGATGATCGCCGTAAGCCTTGGGAAACTGATTCTCGGTATTCAAATCGCATCCTTCAACGGATCGAAGCCATCGACGATTCAATTGTTAACTCGGTACCTTATCAAAAACATCGGCGTGATATTCTCATTTTTTGCGTTCCTTCTGTTCGGAACGGCATTATATGACATGCTCAGCACGACCGGCGTGGTCCTTTCGATAATAATGATAATCGGCTTCTTCTTCATATTGGCCCGCCGCCGCCAAGCATTCCACGACCGGCTTTCCGGAACTGCAGTTTTCCCAAGGCGTCTTTTGGCCGAACTCGAAGAAAATTATAGTTTTAATATAACGAAAAAAATCATTTAATATATCAGGTCTATCAAAATGGCAAAGAAAAAATCCAAGAAGAAACTATTTATTACGCTGGCAGTCTTCGGTGTGGTTATCATCGCAATAATCGGTTTTGCAATGGCGTCGCGCGGCTCGAAAACCGTCGAAGTCCAAACCGCGAAAATCGAACGCCGGACGATTACGCAAACCGTTACGGCCGTCGGCAAAATAGCTGCCGAAACGAAAGTTACCGTGGCCAGTGAAACTTCCGGCGAAATCGTCGAGCTGCCAATCAAAGAGGGCGATACTGTCCGCTCCGGCCAATTGCTTGCTCGAATCAAACCGGACATTATCGAATCCCAATTGGAGCAATCGCAAGCAGCTACCGAATCCTCCCAAAAGGAAATTGACGTGCGCCGCTCGATCCGCGACAAAGCAAAATTGGAATTCGACCGCACAAAAGACCTCTACGACAAAAAATTCGCGTCCAAGAGCGAATACGACGTGGCCAAAGCAGCTTTGGACCAAGCGGAATCATCACTCGCAGCCTCACAATCCGGCTACAAGCAATCCAAGGCGCAGTTGAAACAAACCCAAAGGAATGCTGCCCGTACAGTATTGCATTCGCCGATGGACGGAGTGGTTACGAAACTGAACGTCGAAAAAGGAGACAAAGTGGTCGGTACGAACATGATGGCCGGTACGGAAATGATGGTCGTCTCGGATCTGGGCGTTATGAACGCCGAGGTGGAAGTCGATGAGAACGATATCGTATTGGTCAAAATCGGCGATACCACGAAAGTATTCGTGGACGCCATTCCCGACCAAACAATTAACGGCGTGGTGCTCGAGATTGGTCATTCGGCTATTACGTCCTCGACCGGCACCCAAGACCAGACTGTCAATTTCAAAGTCAAAATCCGTATCACTGACTCCGAATCCAAATTGCGCCCGGGAATGAGCTGCAACGTGGAGATACAAACCAAAAAAGCTGAGAACGTTTTGTCTGCTCCTCTAATTGCCGTTACCACACGCGACGGTAAAGAGTCCGACAAAGGCCCCGGCGTAGGAGGCCCGGCAGGCGGCGCACCACCCCAGGGAGGCGAAGCCCCCAAGGGAGACAACCCCGGCGAGACAAAAGACGCTAAAGCCGAACGCAACGAAGAACTGAAGAAAAAACGCGAGAAAGTAACCTCGGCTGTATTCGTGCTCGAAGGCAATACAGTTAGGCTGACAACAGTGAAAACCGGCATCAGCGACAAGGGCTATATCGAAATATTGGAGGGCCTGAAGGAAGGCGACGAAATCGTAAGCGGCAGCCACTTGGCCATCAATAAACAATTGAAAGACGGCTACACGGTGAAAGTGAATCAGATGGGCAACACACAGTTTATGAAAAAGTAAGCCGAGAAGCAAATAATAATGAAAAACGAAGTTTTGATACATATAGAAAAAATTGCCAGAATCTATCAAATGGGGCTTGAAAAGGTTTTCGCTCTTCGCGAAGTCTCTCTGACCATTCGGAAAAATGATTACGTGGCGATTATGGGGCCTTCCGGATCGGGGAAATCCACACTGATGAATATTCTCGGTTGTTTGGACACCCCAAGCTCGGGTACTTATTTCTTCAAGGAACACGACATCAGCGATATGACCGACGACGACCTGGCCGGCATCCGAAACAAAGAAATCGGTTTCGTATTCCAGACGTTTAACCTGTTGCCACGCGCAAGCGCCCAGAAGAATGTGGAATTGCCACTGGTCTATTCGGGCGTCCATGCTTCCGAAAGGCACGCCATGGCCAAGCAAGTGCTCTCTGACGTCGGATTGGCCGATAGAAGCGAACACAAGCCAAACGAGCTGTCCGGCGGCCAGCGCCAAAGGGTGGCCATTGCTCGGGCGCTGGTTACCAATCCTTCGATCATACTCGCCGACGAACCCACGGGAAACCTTGACTCGAAAACAGGCGAGGAAATCATGCGCCTGTTCTACGAACTGTGGTCCAAAGGAAATACGATTATCCTCGTAACGCACGAGGAAGAGATTGCCCGCCATGCAAGCAGGATTATTAGGCTGAGAGACGGACTGATTGCCGTTGATGAAATAAATAATAACCAAATTAAACCCGGCGAGTAATCATGAAATTTAGCGAAACATTCGAGATTTTCAAATTGGCGGCCGAATCGATCAAATCCAACAAATTGCGGGCTGGGCTTGCATCGTTGGGCGTCGTGATCGGAATTTCATTCGTGATTATCATGGGATGGATACTTGCCGGATTGGATAGCGTGCTCGAAGACACTATCTCTGCCATGGGGACGGACATGCTCTACGTGGACAAATGGGAGTGGGGCGGAGGCCGGAATTGGAAGCTGATGGAACAAAGGAAAATCATAACTTTGGAACAAGCCAACGAGCTTTGCGAAAAGCTCACCACAGCCGAATATGCCATGCCAATGTCTCGCCGCATGGGCGCTTCGATCAAATACGGTGACGAATCGCTCATGGGCATGAGTATCCTGGGCACGAGGAGCGACTACGGACTGATTCCCAGCGGCGAAGTCGTTCAGGGTAGGTTCTTCGCTTCGTTCGAGGATCAATACAACGAAAAGGTGGTCGTGATCGGTTGGGGCGTCTATAAATCGCTTTTTGAGCAAGGCGATATAGATCCCATTGATAAATACATTTCGATTAACAGCCGCAACTTCCGCATCATCGGAGTACTCAAAAAGCAAGGTACGATGATGATGGACTTCATCGATAACCAAATGGTGATTCCGCTCAAGACATACTTAGGCATCTTCGGTTCGTTCAATCGTGGATTCTCGGTGGCCGTGAAGGCTGGTTCGACAGAACGTATGGCCAATTGCCGTTCGGAAATCGAAGGGAATATGAGGATAATTCGGAATCTGTACCCGGGCGAAGACAATGATTTTGCAATAAATGAAACAAAAACATTCGAAGACAATATTGCCACATTCCGCATGTACGTGTGGGGCATTGGCATTGGTATGACAGTCCTTTCGTTCATCGTCGGCATCATCGGTATTATGAATATCATGTTCGTATCCGTTACCGAACGCACAAAAGAGATCGGCATCAGGAAGGCAATCGGGGCGCGCAAACGTTCGATATTGCTACAATTCATTATGGAATCGTCGGCGCTGTGTTTGGTGGGTGCGATTGTTTCGTTCGTACTGTGTTCGGTGCTGATTTACGCCGCGGCAACGATTCTGCCGAAGTTCTTGCCATCGATGTCGTTCCTCTCGCCGTTCATGCCGATTCAATTATTGATTATTGCTTCAATTGTATCCATTTTTGTCGGAGTGTTTGCCGGTGTTATTCCTGCCTATCGTGCTTCGTCGTTGGATCCGGTGGATGCACTCAGGTATGAATAATGCAAAATATGGAATCTGCCTAAGAATCTGGAAAAGAGTTTCTTTCAAATGAATAAAGTAAAATGAATATAATCGAGAGCATAGTAATGGCTTTCACTTCGGTGAAAGAGAACAAAATAAGGGCAGCCCTAACGCTTCTGAGCATCGCTATTGGCGTTTTTGCAATCGTCGGAGCCGGCACTTTGGTCTCTTCGATCAATGGTGCTGTTACGTCGGAATTGGAAAGCATGGGCGAAACAACCTTTTTCATTAGCCGAATGCCAAGCATGCAAATGGGCCACGGATCGTGGCGCAAGTACATGCGACGCAAACATATAACCTACAAACAAGTAAAGGAATTGCGAAGCGCGCTCAGCACGTTGGGCGTTACCGATAAGGTGTCCGGCGTGGGAAGCACTTCGGGCCTTTCGGTCAAATGTGGGAACAATTCAACCAATACGGACGTTTCGCTCGTCGGAGCCGACGAAGTATATTTCGGTAATTTCAATATTAACGTTGGCCAGGGTAGAACTTTTATTGCAAACGATATTATATTCAACAATAACGTGGCAATTATCGGGAACGACGTGCGTACAAAACTGTTCCCGGACGCCGACCCTATTGGCAAATTGGTTACCGTGAAGAATCAAACCTACGAAGTCATAGGCGTCCTCGAGATCAAAGGCGCGTTCATGGGCCAAAGCCAAGACAATCAAATCATCGTGCCCGTAACGCACTATCTGCGGTATTTCGCCGACGAATGGGATATGTCGCTTACGCTATCGGTGAAGGCCGAAAGCAAAGACGTGCTCCAAGCCACGATCGACGAAACAATAGGGCAGATGCGAAACATTCGCAACCAAAAGCCTTGGGAAGAAAACAGTTTCGAGGTGGAAACAAACGAATCGCTTGCGGACCAATTTGGCAGCTTTACGAAGTACTTGACGTATTTCGGATTCATTTCCGGGTTCATTGCCCTTGTCGCTGCCGGCGTCGGCATTATGAACATCATGCTCGTATCGGTCAAGGAGCGTACTCGCGAAATTGGCGTTCGCAAAGCAGTCGGCGCAAAGCGCAAATGGATTCTAACTCAATTCATGATCGAAACAATCACTCTGTGCCAAATCGGAGGCCTGATAGGCATCGTTATTGGCGTGGGCGGTGCCGGATTGCTCGGCATGGCAATTTCCATCAAAATGACGTTTCCGACGGATTGGATAGTGTTTAGCATCGTGATTTGCACGATTCTCGGTTTGCTTTCGGGCGTGTATCCCGCGTGGAAAGCAGCCAAGCTCGACCCGATCGAAGCACTGAGGTACGAATAGAGCGCAGAAGTTTATGTAATAGGATTAAAGTGATTCATTACTCATCCGATGACTGCTGATGTCAACTTCGATTACAAATGATTGGCAGGAGTCATCGGATGAGTTTGCGGCGTTTGGAGCCTTTCTGCTATAACAATATCTTGCCGATTGATACCGCGCTAGCGGTTGTTATATAATATCCTGCATGAATCAACCAATCATAAAAAACATTCGCTAAGCGAAATCTTAAACAAGAATTAAACCATATACTACAATACAACAACCGCTATGCGGTAAAGAATACCAATATCGATTTTGATAACACGCTAAAATGGTATTTGTGACATGTGTCCTCTCTTATCTAACTGACCTCTTGCTCGAAAGTTGATCCCGCTTTTTCTGCTTATTACAAGACTCAATTTAGTATAGTTAGATGAATTTTGAACGCAATTTCTTGCTTGGGGACTCATCCGATGACTACCAGCATTTTGAGCTAATCAAGAATATTAATCCCATGAGTCATCGGATGAGTATATGAATCATGTTCTCGGATGGGTTTGGAATCCGCCCATACATCTAATGCAATTACCACATCAGCTAATCATCACATCAACTAATCCTATGGGCGTGTTTGGAACCCGCCCCTACATCACCAACCCGGATCGGTATGCAACAAAAAAGGTGGCCAAAGACCACCTTAAAAAAACTAAAAACTTGCCGTCAGATACTATTCGATATTCTGAACTTGCTCGCGGATGCGTTCCAATTCTTCCTTCACGCAGACCACGATCTGGGAAATCTCGGCGCTGTCGGACTTTGACCCCATTGTGTTGATCTCGCGGTTCATTTCCTGAAGCAAGAAATTGAGTTTCTGCCCGACGGGTTGCGTGGATTCGAGAGCTGATGTAAAGAATTTGATGTGCGAGCGGATGCGTACGATTTCCTCGCTGATGTCTAATTTATTGGCAAGGATGACGATTTCCATTTGTATGCGGTTTTCGTCCAGCTCGTCGCTTTCGAAGAGTTGAGCCACTCGCTGGCGCATTTTGTCGCGTTCGGTAACCATTCTCGAACCGGTCAACGTTTCGATTTCGTCAACAGATTTTTCGATGGTTGCGATTCGCGTTTGGAAATCTTTCAGCAGCTGCTGGCCCTCGCGTGTGCGCATTTTGTCCAGGCTCACCAAGGCATCGGTAAGAGCGGATTTCACAACTTTCCATTCTTCTTCGCAGGTGTCTGCTTCGTCCTTTTCGACGAAATAGTTCGAGAAGGGGATAAGGTGCTCGAGCTTGACCGGATCCTTCAGTTTGAGCTTGTCAGACAATTTCTTGAGAGAATTGAAATAGTCTGCTGCAAGCTTCTCGTTAATCGTGAACGAAGCACGGTCGTCGTCGTAATCGATCGAGACAGTTATCGAAACAGTCCCGCGGCTGATATATTGCTTGGCGATGTCACGCACTTCAAGCTCTTTGAACGAAAGGGCTTTGGGCAATCTATTGTTGTATTCTAAATAGCGTGCATTGAGCGATTTAATCTCTACAGTTGCGTTGATTCCGTTTTCTTTTGCTTCGAATCGGCTGAAGCCGGTCATGCTTTTAATCATATACGAATTTTCAAATAGTTTATCAAAAAATCTTGAACTACAAAAATACGAAATATTCCTTTATGTTATTGAATTGATTGTTGATTTTTCAAATAATTATTGATGCGAAACGTAAAAACCTTTACTCACAAGTGATGGATAAAGGATTTTCGCAGAGTTATTTGGTGATACGAGGAATCTCGTATGCGTTAGTCGCCAAATGTCCTGACGGCACGGACGTGTTTCTGGTTGGTTTTTGAGCCGGAAAATGTATTGATTTCGCCCGTGTAGAAGAGGCAGTCGTAAGCTAAACTCCCGTTAAATTCAGTTGATGTCCAATAGCGAGCCGTTGCGAAGTTGCCCAATCCATTCATCTTCAAGTTCGAATAAACAAGAGCCATTTCTTCGTTCGATGGCAGATACCAATCATCGAAGCCATTCAAAACTAAATCATCACAAATACGGGCTGCAGAATTTGCATCATTGCAAGCCGAGACGATTAGTAATGTGTTCTCGGTTCCAAATCCTATTGCTGTCGAAGTCGCACCTATTTGTGTTCCACTGCATCCCCACGTGGCATTCTCACTTTGGTCTGTGAGCGAGCAAACCAAACCCCAGGAGCCGTTTGCCCCGACGTAGAAAACCAAACCGCCACCATAATACTCACCAATTGCTGGTCTTATGATAAATGAATTCAATTGGCTGTACGAGGTACCATTCGTGCTCGTCGCACGGTATCGATAATAAATAATCGTACCAATTGGATAATTAACAGGTGCTGGCTTGGCTAATGCAACATTAGAGTTGCCCGAAAGCGGGTTTGTGTTGATCGCTATTGATTGGCCGAGGCTTGGAGAGTTGCCATACTCAATATAAACAACGGTTGGAGCATTCCGAGGATTTACAATGCAATTAAATGTTGCCGAGTCAGACAGGATATTTGATACGGGCTGGTCGGTGATGGTCGGCGAGTACCCCAGAGTTGTGAATACCATGTCTTCTGAGTATGATGTGCCATTGATATTTGTTGCTTTCACTCGGTAATGAATTGTGGCAAAAGGTGTCAGCCCTGTCAGCGAAGCACTGATAGTCACGTTGGTGTCGCCGGACGACGAAGCAGGAGAAGCATTTAATTCAGATCCGTAACTTGCCGTTGGTCCGTATTCAAAAATAAGAGTTGAAAAATACCCATTGGGGTTGGCAATTGCGTTTAACTGGCCTCCGTAGTTGGTGATTTCTGTTGCCGGAAGTGTAGTAACACTTGGTGCGGCCGGGACTGAATATCCCGTCAGGTTCTGCCAGACAGGCACGCCGGACGAACTCATAACAAGGATTTGCTGAGCAGACCCTTTCGGAATTCGTACCCAATTAGTTCCGTCGAAATACATCATGTCTCCGGCGGCTGCGTTGGGCAGAACAAGTTTGTCGGCTGTCTTTGAATGCAAAGACAATGGAGTATTCATTATTTTGCTTGTCCCGACAATCGAGAAGTCATTGTCGCCATTGGGTGCGGTTTCCGATTTGATAAAGAAAGGCCCTTCGTGCCAGGCAATCGAATTAAAATCGCCGGACAATACACTCCCTGTGCCGATTTCAATGCTGACCAATCCGTTGGGATTTGTTTGCGCTTGATGCAATTCCGAATAAACTGTTTGCCCGTTGATATTTGATTTCAAAATGCTTATCCTGACTTTCACCTGGCGATTAGCAACGAGTGAATTGTTCGGATTGCGTATTACTGCTTGGTAGTTAATACCATTATTAGTTTGAGCCGGTAGCTCCATGCAAAAAAATACAAACAACGCCGCAATTGCAGCCTTAATAGCTTGATGAGTCAAATTTATTTTCATAAAAAACTCGATTATTTGATTACATAAAATACAATTGTACTGCTTGAAGATTATTAATTATTCGGGAATATAAGAAGACAATTAGTATTGGCCAAGATAGCATATCCTTTGCCGGGCAAAAGGAGGCCTGCGTTGGGCGTTCCTTGCTCCATCGTGTTTTCGCCAGTCGCTGGGCAGTATGTGCCTCCATCGCAGTTCTCGACGAGAATTATCGAAACTGCGATTGATGAAAATGCAATTGTTGCACTGATCGGTGAACTCCCCGTGTATGGTACCAAATTCCATCCCGCCCGTAGGGCAATAGGGAAGCGGTAGGAAATAATTCTCGTACCGGAAAGCGATAATATCGATGGAGTAGTCGAGAAATAACTGTATGATTTGCTTGGATTCCAAACCGTTAAGCTCGAAAACGAGAATGAAGGGATCAGGAAGCCACCGGAATTGTCCTCGATCCGTTCGGTAGTTCGCTGGCTGATCTGCTGGCTGAATACAGTTGGAAATGTTTCATCGGCAAGGAAAACGCTTCTTGCAATGAAGTTCTTTCCTTGCGCCAATTGTATTGTTTGATAATCGATAGGGACGTTTACTCCATGGCAAACATATCCATTGGCCGATGAAATCGTCTCGGCGGTATATTGGCCAAGAGTGTACTCCGAAGATCCTGCAGGCGAATTGGCAACCGAAGACGAAGATACAAAGGCAGACTGAGCGTGAAGGCACATAGAAATTGCCACGAAAAGCATTAGAATAGGAGGTAGATACTTCATTCCGCCCAACTTTCATAAAAAATCGTTAGACATAATTCTATATTATTTGCTAACTAAGCCATAGTTATTACAATCCCACTCCATTCCAAGTTATTATTTGAAATGGAGCGGGTACATAGCATTAACTCAGGGACTGTTTGTCAAAGCCCATTAATAGAAACTATCTTGCGATTACGGCTTGGTCATATTTTTCGTTGCCGGAGATTGCGCGGCAGACGTAAACGCCGGGAACCAAGTTCCCAACGTAGAGCTTTTCTTGGTAGCTTTCGCCAGAGAATGAGACTTTCGTGGAGTATGCAATATTGCCAAGCATGTCCACCAATTGGAATGTGATTGGCGAATCGATGGTTGCCGGGTTTCGTTTGAGAGATACGCTGAGGTAGCCGTTTTCATTCATGTATGCGTGGAACGGCTTGTTGGGGTATTGTTCGATGTATTCGTCCACGGGATTGTATTCTTCCCTGACGAAGAGGCCGCCTTCGGAGGCTAAATATAGTTTCTCGGAGCCTGGATTCCCAAAGAAACGAAGCGACCAGCAATTGACACGCTGTGGGTAAGAAAATCCGTCGGCCATGCGGTACCATGCGTCGCAGAAGCCGACTTTGGTCATGAATGCTGATCTGTCATCTCCAACCATATAAGCCAAAGTATCGTTGAACAGGGCAACGCGTTTGTAGTTCTTAGTGGAATCAATGTATAGTTGGCGCCAGGTTTGCCCGCCATCTTCGGATTTGAATCCATTGGAGGTGAAGTATCTGCCGAGCGCAACGACTTCGTTTTCATTGATGAATTGAAGGTCGTTAATTGGTAAATGAGTATTAGTAATTGCTTGGTTCCAAGTGCTTCCGCCGTCGGTTGTCCGCAGCACTATTCCGCTATCGGCGCTAATCAATCCTAACGATTCGGAATAGAAACGGACTCTGTGCGGGGTTTGAGTGTATCCGGTGGAAATAGGAGTCCAGGAAGTGCCGCCGTCAGTAGTTTTATATACCAAGCCGGAATCAGCAACAACGACGCCTTTCGTTGGGCTGGAAAAGCTGACGTATCTTGCAATCTGTTTGAAACCGGCGGGAATTTCTGTCCAGGTGGCGCCGGCATCGATCGATTTGAAAATACTGTTTGATTCGCCGACAGCAATATATTTCTGCGGTTCGAGCTTCGCAATTGAATAAAGGGGCAGGTCCGATAGCATGTTTTCGTTCTTCAGCCACGAAGCGCCGCTGTTGGTTGTCCGTACAATATAACCGGCATTGGTGGTTGCAATTGCAATGTTATCATTCTCGATGGCAATGTCTGTCGCGGTATAGTTATGGTTCCGGAATGGTTTCCTCCAAGAATTGCCGCCGTCGGTCGTCATGCAGACGCCACCAAGCGCACCGAGCATGTATCCCTTTTGTTCATTAACCATTTTTATGCAATACATATCTACAGTTGCAGGAGTATAGATTTGTTTCCAAGTAACGCCTTTGTCTGTGGTTTTCAGCAAGTAACCGCCATCGCCCACAGCGATGCCATTAGCTCTGTCGTTTCCAAAGAAATCGAGACTGTACACATTGTTGGTCCAATCAGTCGGTGCCTTCGAAAGCCACGATTCGCCAGCGTTTGTGGTGGCGAGCGCCAGTCCTCTGTCTCCGCAGATGATACCTTTGTATGGATTAATGAAACTAAGGCTGTTGATGTTGCGGTCGGTTCCAATATTTTCTGATGACCAAACCTGACCTTCGGACATCGAGCGAAGTATTTCGCCACGGTCGCAAACCGCGTAGGCAACGCCATTAGGGAAGTACTTGACTTCGTTAATCCTTTTGTCTGTCCCGGAAGTTACTGCTGCCCAGCTTTCGCCTGCGTCTGTGGTTCTCATGATCAGTCCATTATCGCCGACGAGGATCCCACGAAGGCTGTCGGCAAATGAAATGCTATTTACAGCACTATTAGTCTGAAGTTCAATTCTTTTCCAAGATTCCATTTGGTTATATGTTTTCAGCATAAAGCCATTGGAACCGGCGAAGAAACCGATTTGAGGATTATAAATATAGATTGCTTTCAAATCGTCTGTGTATCCGGTTGTGATCTCTTTCGGGGCGCTCACGAAACGGTTCAGAAGGAAGATCTTGCCGGATTTGCAACCAATAAAATAATTCTCCTGATCGATGATGCCCACCGAGAGAATATCTTTGTCGTATAAAACTTTGTTGCCAACAGTTAAGCACTTCTGGAAAGCGCTTTCCGGATCGGAGAAGTCTCGAAAAATAAAGTTGCCATTGTCTCCGCCGAACACGCCCACGCCGGGTTCCATCAGTTTCATGTCGTGATAATTGCCTTCCGTGAAGGGCAGATCGACCATCCAATCGAACTCTTCATCATTTTTGATCCAAGAGTTGCCGCTGTCGAAAGAAGTGTGAACCACTCCATTGCCGGGTTGTGCATTGAAAGTGCCATTCAAATCATTGAATCCACCGATAACGACTTCATCTTTGTCTCCATTCTGTCGGACAGCCAAGGCCCACAGGCTGGTGTCCTGAAGGGCTAATGGATCCCAATGGTAGCCGCCGTCGGTTGTCCTCCAGATGCCCCCATTCGGTCTGTTGACGTTCGTCGCATAAGTTATAATTGCATAACCATACATGGGATTCCGAGGGCTGAATTGAATCCAAGTGATTTCGCAATCTTTTGAATCTTTTTTCGGCACATCATACAGAGTATCTGTACGGCGCCAAGTGTATCCGCCATCGATCGAAATGGATATGTCGCCATTAATCGAGCCGGTGAAAAGGATGTTTGTGCTGTCCGGGCGGATGCCCATCGAGCAGATTGGCAACCTTCCATTAACTCTCATAGTAGGGTTGCTGTATTCGTCGAGCGAATCGACCCAGTCATAGACAACAGAAATCGAATCCCAAGTGGCACCGCTATTCGTACTCCTATAAACTGTGCTTGTCTTGTAGTCTCCCAGATAATAAGTGCCCGGTTCGTCCGGTTTGGGGATAACTGTTTTTCCATTGGCAATAATTTCTCGGTCAGTGATTTCGCCACCGAGGGCATTTCTCCAAGTTTTACCGCGGTCGGTGGACCTTTGGACAGTACCAAAAGAAAGGCCGGCGACGAAAAGGCAGTTTGTGTCCACCGCATCGACCATAAGATTGTTCAGCATCGAGTGGCCGGTGATGAATCCAATGGATTCCTTGCGCCATGTGCGGCCACCGTCCTCCGAACAATAGAGAACTCGGCCGTCGCTCGAGGCATAGATTGTATTGTAATTCAATGGATTGACGTGGACATCGAATGTTTTTTCATTCAATATTTTCCGCCATTTATACACTTGCCCAAAGGACGGTATCTGGAAGGCGAAGCTAATAAATATCAATAGTAAAAATAACTTTTTCATCGAAGCTCCATTTATTTAAATTCAAAATTCAAAGTTGACAGTATTTCCAGAGTTTTCCTGCAAGCCTTCGTCGCTAAGCCGGATTGCAGTAAATAACAAATCTACAAAAAAAAAGTTACAAATTCATTTGAAATACCTCTTCCGATTTGTTTCGTAATTATTATTGTATTGCCGAGCAAATAACACATACTGTGGGCGGCAAATATGTAAGTGATATGGATAAAATTCGTAAATTTGTATTAGTTGTAATGATAATTGAATTATTTATGAATACAAGAAATCAGTTAAAGAGACTCCTAAAGCCATTGGTGGCTGTTTACTTGGTGGCGTTCGTTGCCGCTTGTGCGTTGCTTGACTCGTGCTATTCGTTTACTGGCGCCTCAGTGCCCGATCATATTAAGACAATCTACATCACGCCCGTGGGGGACAATTCCGGCAATGGCAACCCGAAGTACTCCCAATCGCTTTCGCTGCTTCTAACAGAGAAATTCGAGCGGGAAAATGCGCTCACCGTGGGCGATGCCACAAGCAATGCAAAGCTAATGGTTACGATTGTATCGATCAAAGACGAAACAATCACCGTCAAACCAGGCGAATTGGAATCCCAGCGCAAAGTTACCGTAACATGCTCCGCCGAATACTACGATGCGGTCAAGAAGAAACAATTCTGGAATAAAACATTCACCCAATTCGATGTTTACGACATTGCCAATATGAGGACCGGATTGGACGCGGCCGTGGACAATTCGATAAAACAAATTGCCGACGATATAGTCTTGGCTGTTGTTTCCGGATGGTAGCCGCCAATGGAGCTTGTCATATACATTTATGCTTTTCTGCTGTTAATACTATTGGTTTATGCCTCCAACGCATTCTTCCTTGCTTTGCGTACTTTCCGCGGCAACCATTGCCCCGAGCGGGATTCCTCAATGCGTGAACTTCCGTGTGTTACTGTACAGCTTCCGGTCTATAACGAACAAAATGTGGTCGAGCGGCTGCTCCGCTGCGTTTCGGAGCTTGACTATCCCAAAGAATTGCTCGACATCCAATTGATTGACGATTCGACAGATGAGACTTCCCGTATTGCTGCTGAAGTGATTTCTGAATTAAAAAAAAATGGAATCGAAATCTCGCATTTGCGCCGTACCTCGCGCGATGGGTTCAAAGCGGGCGCCCTGGCCGAGGCCACTGAGCAAGCTCGTGGGGAATTCGTGGCAATTTTCGATGCAGACTTCCTTCCGCCCAAGGACTTCATACGGAAGATGTTGCCGCTTTTCGATGATGACACTTCGTTCGTTCAGGCCCGTTGGGAGCATATTAACCGAAATGAGAATATCCTAACTCGCTCCGAAGCAATTTTCCTCGATGGCCATTTCGCCGTCGAACAAATGGCTCGAAACGCATCGGGCCTGTTCATCAATTTCAATGGGACGGCCGGGATTTGGAGGAAGTCGGACATAGGACACGCCGGAGGTTGGCGCTGGGACACGCTTACGGAAGACCTCGACCTGAGTTTCCGTTCGCAGATGAAAGGAAAAAAAGGTAAGTTCGTACGAAATGTCATTGCCCCGGCCGAGCTGCCATCCGAGATGAATTCTGCTCGCGCTCAGCAATACAGATGGACGAAAGGCACTTCGGAAACTGCCATCAGGACGCTGCCTAAGCTCTTGGCCGCGCCTTTGCCCGGAGTGGGCGCGAAGATTCAAGGGATCTTTCATCTGACGGCTAACATTGTCTATCCTACGATTCTTGCCATAGCATTATTAACACCGTTTTACAATTCGGTCAAGTTCCAAATCGTATCGCCGGCAAATTCGATAATGCCATTTTTCGGGTTTGGGCTTTTGTTTACTTTCGCATTCTATCTTCGATCGCAAATCATTCTGCGCAGGAAACTACCGCATTTTTTCCGTGATTTCCCGATTGCATTGGCTCTCAGCATGGGTTTTGCCGTCAGCAATACGAGGGCAGTCGTTTCGGCCGTGCTTGGAAAAAAAAGCGAATTTGTCCGCACGCCGAAATCAGATTCTACCTCGAAAATGTACAAACTTGCCAAAGACAGGGCGACAATCATTCTCGAAACGCTTCTGTGCCTGTATTCTGCAGCCTCGTCGGCGGTATCGATTGTCGATCGGGACGCGGCAGGTGCAGTGTTTTCAATGCTTTTTACCGTCGGGTTCGGGATTGTGGCCGCTTACAGTATCTTTGATAAATAGATTTATTTGCAGAGTAAAATTCCGGCAATTGGCATGTGGCCTTAGTGAGTTTCAATATTTAGCTTAGGGTAGGCGCGAGGTAACTTCGCCCTTAATATCTGTATTATATCAAAACAGATTGTTGCTTTTTTGAGTGTAGGGCTGAATCCATACATTTCGTTGTATAATAAAAAACCACAGCCGGAATTCCAACTGTGGTTTGATGGTTGCCACCGTATAACCTCATGCGGTGAGCAGCATCGTAATCGATAAACTAATGAATTTTTAGTAAATCAAAAACTTTTTTTTTGAGTCGTGTTCTGTGCAGCCTTCGTGTTTGTCTCCGTTTGATGCTGGTTCTTTGGCTTCTTTTTGGCAGCATTTGGGCAGTTTGCGGAATGCTTTTTTGTCTGCTTTGACTTCGTCTGCGTCGTATCCGGCTTTGCTGACGGCTGTTTTAATTTTGTCGAGAGTTGTTTTCTCGTTGTCGTATTTGACGGTCAGGATGCGTGTTTTGTAATCGAGGTTTGATTTCTCGATGCCCGAGAGTTTGTTCACAGCTTTCTCGATTGCAGTTTTGCACATTTCGCATTCGGCGGATGTTTTGATTTTTACTTCCTTTACCTCTGCATGGAGTGTGACGAAGCATACGACGAAGGCGACGAGCGACGCGGCCAAGACTTTTAGTGTTTTCATGATAAGATCTCCTTGTTTTCCGCTTTCGCGAAGCGGATATAATAAAATAATTATTTAATTTTCTCTAAAATTGATGCGATTGCAATTTCCCACGGTTGGTATGCGCCGGTGATTCGGCCGATTTCGGTATCATTATTTTTAATAATCAATGCAAAAACAGTAGCGACTTGGTTCTTTCGGGCCAGGCCCTCCGGGTCGGATTTGTCCGAATCCAAAGCAACGAATAGCAAAAGCGAATCGGGATACCCGATGGCGTCGAGTGTTTTGAAAACTTGCGGTGTGCTGTGCACGCAAGTGCCGCACCAGGGCGAGGCAAAGAGCAAAAAGCTAATGCCCGGGTGGCGGCTCAAAGTGTCGCGAATGGCCTGCACCGATGCCGCGGCGGGCGCGTACTCCGAATAGCCGTTCAGGCCCACGTTCGCCTCCCAAGCCGAACGAGTGGTACGCCCGACGATATAGTTACCGGCGCTCGTGCCGTCTTCGCACGATTGCATTCCAAAAATTGCCACAAATAAAGCAATTAAAACAAGTGTTTTTGAGCTGAATTTCATTATTATTCCTTATTGATTAAAACACATTCCAGCGGACGCCCACATAGAAATTTGCACCTGTCAGAGGCCCCCACACGTAGGAGGTATCAAAATACGGGCCGAACGGGTCTTTGGCGCCCACGATGGCGTGGTGTTGAGTGAAATCTCCAAGGTTTTCGCCGCCCACATAGACGTCGATGTCGCCGAATTTTTTAGTGATTTGCGCATTGAAAATCCAGAAAGCCGGGAATGTGCCGTCCATGCGATACTCTGCGGGATTGGCTTGCGAATTGTGCAGGCGGCCGCCAGAAGACCAATCGGCAGTGAAATCGAAGGCCCATTCGTCCAAATCGGTAACGTAGCCCAAATTGATGAATGCTTTCTGGCGGCTCACCAATGGTTTGTCCACCAGTTCGCCATTGATATTCATTTTAACGTCGTTCAGTCTGTATGCTGTCATCACGGTCAGGTGCTTGATAGGGGAGAAGTTCAAATCGAGCTGGAAGCTGTTTGAATAGGAATCGCCACGAAGGTTGTAGAAATGCACTTCCGTCGGGCTTTTGTCGAAATCGGCGATAAGCTGGTTTTTGAAATCGGTGCGGTAGTATTCGGCATTGATAGTGAAGATTGTTTTATACAATTCAGCGTCAGTCGATATGTTCACGCCATAGTTCCAGGCTTCGTCCGGGCGAATTTTTTCATCGATGGATATTTTCCTCGACGAAGCAAGTACCGAACTGTATTCCGAAAGGATATTCTGTGTCCTCCAACCTTTGCCGGCCGAGCCGCGAAGTATCGTCCCGGGGAAGAGTTCGTAGCGAACGTGGAAACGAGGAGTGATGAAGGTACCGAAATCGTTATGGAAATCTGCCCTGACGCCGCCGATGACCGAAAGGTCCTTGATGGCGCTCATCGTGTATTCGGCGTAAACTCCGGGCACTGTCTCTTTG
Source organism: uncultured Hyphomicrobiales bacterium (assembly GCA_964610885.1). Taxonomy (GTDB): domain Bacteria; phylum Bacteroidota; class Ignavibacteria; order Kapaibacteriales; family UBA2268; genus CAZSWR01. The sequence goes on from CAZSWR010000001.1 coordinate 26,815, forward strand.
CGGCCGAGGTCCATGCCGGCGAAAGTTTCCTGATAGTCGTCGTAGAGGAAACTTGCACCGATAGTGGTTGTGTGGGCTTTCGGTTGGAATTCGTGCATGAAGAGTACATTGGCGTAGAAGGATTTCTCTGTGCCGTCGTAATCATTGTGCCCAAAGTATGCGCCCTGATGGTGGTAAGTGGCCGAAACAATTGTACCGATACTGTTGTAGTTCTCTGTTTCGAGAATCATTCCGTTCTTGGCCCAGAATTGATAGCGTTGGGTGTTGATTTTAGTTCCATAGAGAGATTGCCTGTCGGAATCGAAGAATCCCTTCTGCCCGGCGCGGCGCTCTTCGACGAGTGCGCTGGCAGAGATACGGCCTTCAAAATTGCCACTTTCGTAAACGAAGCGGGGCATAATGTTGATTTGTTTTATCAGCGGATGGTCGAGGAAACCGTCGCCATTATGATCCTCTTCGTTATTGTTATAGTTTGCGTGCACGAGCAGGTTCGAGCCGACCTTGTCCGAGTGTTCGATTGCCGAGAGCGAATTGAACTCGAACATACCGCTTTTGTTCGCATAGAGGTTCAGGTACAGAGGGTCACCGCTTATTGGTTTTTTGTATTCGACGTTGATTTGGCCTGTGATCGATTCGTAGCCTTCGGCCACCGAGGCGCTTCCCTTGGAAATCTGAATTGTCTCCATCCACGTGCCGGGGATGTAATTCAGGCCGAAAGTGGAAGCGAGGCCGCGCATGTTTGGAGCTTTTTCCGTCAGCAGTTGGACGTAGCTGCCGTGCAATCCGAGCAATTGAATCTGTTTGGCTCCCGTAACGGCGTCCGAATAGTTCACATCTACGGATGGATTCGTCTGGAAACTCTCGCCCAAATTGCAACATGCGGCTTTCCGCAATCCGTGTTGAGTTATCGTTTCCGATTTGAAAACATCAGTTTTTGAAACAATAACAGCAGATTCGTCGCCTTGGACGAGGATTTCTTTGGACTTGAGTGATGATTCCAACTCGACCAGCACATTGTCGAATTGGGAACCAACATCGATTGTATCCTTAAGGTATCCTACGTAGCTGACAATGAGCTTTTTCTCGCCAGTCGGTATTTCCAATTTGAAATTGCCTTCTTTGTCGGTGAAACCACCGATTTTTGTCCCGAGCCAATGAACTGTGGCCCGGTACAGAGGAGCTTTTTTCCCGTCGGAGTCCTTGCCGAAGACGGTACCCGTAACCATTCTGCTCGCAGCGGAGGCAAGCAATGAAACTGAGAAAAAGGCTATAAAAAATATACTTAACTTCTTCATGATAATTCCCTAATTGATTGTTATTTAATATACGTTACGAACTCGCAAAATTGAGCGAAATCGATAGAGTATTGCGACTTAAAAAAAATCGCTAACAATCAGAATCGGAATCTTCTGAAGAAGTATGCTTTGATGCTATTTGAATATATTGAATAATCGATGTATGCTGCTTAGCGGTTAATGGCGGTTTGTAATGAAGAACTGCTGGCCGGACGGATGAAACATTCAGCGAACAGTTTGTACGATCAAAATCAATCGATTGAGCCAATGGGAGAAGGTCTGGCCGATTGGACTGCGCAAACACAGCAATAGGCGCCGAAGCCTTTGCAGTAGTTTCGCAGCAATGTTTGGATACGATTACATTTGATTGGCTGCTAATAGAGTTGCAATGCGAACAATGGTCTTTGGTGTGCAGGTGGGAGTGCTTACGGGCCGAATGCTCATGTTTGGAATGGCAGTCGCTTGGCAATCCGCAACATGCGTCGGGGGCGTCAGCATGGTCGTCTTCGTGGTGGCAATTACACAATTTGCTCGAGTTAATCGAGTAATGATCCTCGTTGGACAGGTTGCAATGATGATGAAAAACGGTCAATCCCAATCCGGTAACGGGGAACGTAACCAAGAGAATAAGAGATATTATATAGTTTACTGACCTTTTCATCGCCCACACTGCAAAAAACAACTTTTCAAATTTACGGTTATTCTTCAAGAATTCAAACCGTTTCTTAGTTGTATGTACGTATTCTTTAGAAAATGTTACAAGAAAATTCTTGGCTTAAATTGTATTGTGCGAAAAGTCATTTTTAACAAGCGATAGGAATAATAGGTATTCCATTCTTGGAAGACGCAATGATCAATAAGTACTTGCAATGTTGTTTGAATATTCGTATCTTTGAAACAGAATGAAATTTGTTTTTCAAACGGAGAATGCCTTTGTGAATTGATAGACATGAATAGTAATCGTAAATTTCTATTTTTCTTTATTAATTCGGAGGGCATTATGAATCGTTTTATTGCTGTTGCATTTCTTTTGCTTACAAACATCGTTTGCGCATTTTCGGCCTCTTCAGTCAAAATCAATAATGCAGGATTCTATATTGCAAATATTGATTCTTTAAGTAATGGTAAATGGATTCTTACTGGTATGAATGGCAGCATTTATACATCTGATAATATTTCATCGGCTTTCGCAAAAAAAATGACATTGGCCAATGCTGCATCGTTCAGGAAGGCAAGTATTGGCAACGATTGGCTTATCAATGTAATGTTGCCTAACTCTATGGCTACGAGATTTGTTCGCTATCGCACCGATAAGGATACCGTCGAAATGATAAAATCGCTAAGCAGCCAGCTTTTTTCGTCAGTTACGAGCCAAGGAAACAAAATATTTGCATCCGGTTCTGTCCTCGTTGGAACTGCGCTTAAAGGTTCGATAATTAGTTCAACCGACGAAGGAAAATCTTGGAAGACAGTACTCCAAACATCGAACTCCCAGATGATTATGTCCGTTGTTTCCAAAGGCAACGATACGCTCTTGGCCTGCGGCATGAGCGGGTATTTAGCTTTTTCATACGACAAAGGAAACACTTGGACCGAAGATTATATCGGGCTGAATGTCGAGTTGAATCAAATATTCTTGTTTGGAAACAGAATAAACATCTCCAGCGAAAAATCGGGCATTTTCTATTATGATGATTCTGAAAAGAAATGGATCCAATTGCAGCTGAGCAATCCGATTAATGACGACATATCTCTCGGAATGGTTGGAGACAATCTGTTTATCGTTACGAATACTACCGGAACAAAAGGTATTATTATCAGGTACAATTTCGCAACCAAAGAGGACGATGTATTGCTTACCTCGCCGGACGAGTCATTCAGTGCTTTGTATGTTAGTGCTCCAGACAAATTCTACATTGGAACCTATTCAGGAAATATAAATGAGATTAGCGGTTTCACTCCTGTTGAGGAAAATACGATTGCTACAGAAAGAATCCTGAAATCGAACGTGGCCGATAGGGGCCAAATGATGCAGCTCTCTGCCGGAGCAGAGGCAAACTCAAGCAGAATTGATTGGTGCATATTTGATGTTTTAGGCAATGTAGTTTCAGCAGGTGCATCAGCCGATGCTGATTTCTTCGTTGGAGCGCCAAACGAGAGTGGAAAATACTTCATCCGCATACGCACGGACAGGCGCACAGTAATCGAAGGGATTATTGTTCGATAAGGATTTTGTATTATCTTCCCGACAATTGATTTGTTAGAATGCAGTTGAGACACGGCACATACCATGTCTCAACTGCTATTATCACTGTTCGTGTTCCATTTATTTTTATTTATTCAAATGCTTGTACACATCGCGCAAAGAGATCACCAGAGCCACGTTGTGGACGCGGACGATATCTGGCGGGTTGGTCATCATTAGCGCATGAATAAAAGCGGTTATCATATCTCGCTCGGCGGGGACGTCGATTCCGAACGTCTTGCCGATGAAACTCTTGCGAGATATTCCAAGCAGCGTGGGCACGCCCAGCGACGAGAATTCACTATAATTCTTCAATAATTCCCAATTGTGTTCGGCGGTCTTGCCGAAGCCGATGCCAATGTCGGCAATAATATCGCGAACGCCGGCAGAGCGGGCGCGTTCGATTTTCGAGCGCAGATTCTCTTTCACCTCTTGGACGACGTTTGAATAGGAGGGATTGGCCTGCATCGTGCGAGGGACGCCTTGGATGTGCATCAGGCAAAGCGCCAGTCCTCGCTCGGCACAGAGCGAGCCGATTCGCCCGTCGAAGTCCATTCCGCTAATGTCATTAATCATCGTGGCTCCGGCATCTGCGGCGGCCGATGCGGTTTCTTGTTTTGTCGTATCGATCGAGATCTCAATATTTGGATACATCTTTCGTATTGCGGCGATCACTGGAACCGTGCGGCGAATTTCTTCGCCGAAGGGCACTTCTTCGGCGCCGGGCCTTGTGCTTTCTCCTCCGATGTCGATAATGTCGGCTCCTTGCTCGGCCAGCGAGCAGGCCTGGCGTATGGCATCTTCGGACGAGAAGTATTTACCGCCGTCGGAGAAAGAATCCGGGGTAACATTGAGGATGCTCATTATTTTAGGGAATTTTACGCTCATTATTTCTTCTTCGAGAATTTTTCAGATGCCTTTATAAAAGCTTTGCCGATTTTATTACCAAAGGGATTCGATGCGTCCATTCGTTCGGGGTGCCATTCGACGCCGAGCAGGAAAGGTTTGCCCGACGGATCGGCCCACTCCACAGCTTCGATGACGGCGTCGGGAGCCATTGCGCTCAATTTCAATCCATTTCCGGGCCGTGCAACCGCTTGGTGGTGGTTCGAGTTCACAATCCCATCATCTGCTTTCGTTATGGAGAATAGCAGGCTGCCTCGGTCCACGTTGATTGCGTGGTCGCAAGTGGGTTCGGTTTTGCATTGGTGAATATGCTTTTCGTCCGGGCCGTACTGAATGTCTGGTACGAGCGTCCCGCCGTAGTAGATGTTTATCAATTGCTCGCCACGGCAGATGCCGAGAATGGGCATTTGCAATTCAGAGGCCTTTTTGATCAGGGCGAAGTCCAAAGTGTCGCGTTGGGGTTCGATTTCGCATACGCCGGTGTCTTCGGCCATTCCATAGCGGCCGGGATGGTAGTCGGCGCCGCCAGTGAAAATTATCCCTGAACAGTATGATAGAGTGTCCAGTGCAGTCGCCATCGGGAGCGCGGACAGATCCACTGTTCGGACGTTCGAGCCGAGAGAGGTGATCCATTCCGTATATCGCAAATATGCGTCGGACCCGGAGGCCTTGGACATAGCAATGAGAATTCCTTTTTCCTTTGCCGAGCATGAAGAAAAGGATACGGAAAGAATAATAAGCAAAGATAAAACGATTGACAATTTCTTTTTCATGGCTTAATGATTGTTTTTATATATTTAATGTAACACACTTTTTAGAAGGTTGGCTACATCGATTTTTCTGTCTCCGAAATCGGTTTCGATCGGAAGGACAAAACACTGCATACCTTCGTTTGCAAAAATATCAAAAAATTCCGAGGTTTTCACTCTGTCCTTTTCGGTTGTGATGATTGAACGTGCATTGTGCTTCTTTGCGAATTTGATTATTTTTCGAATATCACGCATCGAATAGGATTTATGGTCGGCGAACCGAAGCAAACCTTCAATGTGAATACCTTTCTGGCGGAGACTCTCCTCGAACCTCTGAGGATTGGCAATTCCGCTAAATGCTATCGAGTGCGCATCTAAAATGCTTTGCGCGTTCGCTCCTGATTCGGGGTTTGCAGGCGTTAAACTTGCTGCTCGAGTTTGAAAAGTGATAATTGGGACGCTATTGGGGATGTATTCCTTTGCATTGGCGCTTATAACTGTTCCGATAGGGACGAGTACAGCATTTGCACGGCTGAGGGCGCTCAACGGTTCGCGGAGCCTGCCCTTGGGGAATTGGTATGGCGAATCTATAGTTGCTTGGTCCAATATGACAAGGTCCAAGTCCCGATGCAAACGGCGATGTTGGAAACCGTCATCGACGATGATGCAGTCTGGACGGAATCTTTGGGCCATTACTTCGGCAGCCCGGGCTTTGATCTCGTCGGCAATGACCGGTACGCTGCATTTCTCGGCCAGCATTAGCATTTCGTCTCCGGCGTGGAGGGCGTCGGACATGATTGCGTGGCCATCGGAAACAATCACTGTGCCGCGTTGCTTTTTCTTGTAGCCACGGCCGATGATGCCCGGCCGGTAACCCATTTCCAGAAGAATTTCGCAAATGGCGTGAATCATTGGTGTCTTTCCGGTCCCGCCCATGCTCAGGTTCCCTACGGAAATGACGGGCAGCCCGACATTTTTAATCATCTCCAGCCCCGAATCGAAACGAGCGTTGCGGCGTCGAACGAAAAAAGCGAATATTTCTGAAAGAAGAGAAAGCATATAAGAACAATTATAACAAAATACAAACATATAATTTACACAAAATTCGTCCTATGGCAAAATCTGAAAAGAATATTTAATCAATGATTTAAAATTTATTTGTTTATTTTTTTATCAAAATTCTTATATATTTGTAATCGAATTTTGAACTTGAGTGTAAATGAAAATATTGACTTATTAAATATGAGGTTTCTATGAAATTAAGTGTTGATCTCAACGAAGAGCAAATGCTACGTTTGAAAAAACGCACAGAACATATGTCTATCAATCCCGAACAATTCCTTGCTCAATTGCTCGAACCATACACAAATTCGACCGATGAGGAATTCCAGCTCCTCGAAAACATAGCTAATCAATTCCAAAACGAGATTAATAATCTGGGTTTGGACGAAGATGAAGATGAAGATTGGGACGAAGACGACGAAGATGAAGACGAAGATTGGGACGAAGACGAAGAGGAATGGGAAGACGACGAAGAATGGGACGATGACGACGAAGAATGGGAAGAAGATGAAGATTGGGACGAAGACGACTGGGACGAAGACGAAGAAGAAGATGACGAAGATTTCGAAGCCGTTAACGAAGCCAAAATCTATTCGCTCCAAGACTCGGTTCTCGAAAGAATCAACTAATACCTTGATTCCTTCCGAAGATATAAAAAGCCGGCTTTATTATGTCGGCTTTTTTTTGTATTTTATGTTAGTAGCTTTGTTCGCAAGTCTGCGCCGCAAATGCTGCTAATCGCTTTTGAAGTATTATTAATGAAAGATAAAAAATGTCTATACGTAGTGAAAAAGTTGCCGGCGTCATTCAAAAAGCGCTTTACGAACCGGTCAGAGAACTGGCCCACGAACACCATGCCGGATTGGTTACTATTACATCGGTCAGAATGTCTGGCGACCTGCACATCGCGAAGGTCTATTTCTCGCTATATAGCGGAAAGCTGTCGCCTGCGGAATTTATCGATATTCTCGATAAAAAACAGGGATACCTCCGCTCGCTAATCGGCCGGCAATTGAAACTCCGCTATACGCCGGAACTCAAATTCTTCGTGGACGATACCTTAGAGCAAATGGATTATATCCGCCGCCTCATGGACAAAGTGAAGGAAGAGGACAGCACAATCCCTCATCACGATTCCGACGAAACCGACGAGGATTCTGATGCTTCGAATAACTAAACAGACCGTCGGGTATTTGCCGCAGTTGCTTGCAACGGGCGAACCGCTTGCCGGATCGGTACTTGTGGATAAAGATTTGGATTGGACTTCGTTCAACGTGGTGGCGAAGCTGCGCGGATTGCTTCATATAAAAAAAATCGGCCATGCCGGCACTCTGGATCCGCTGGCCACAGGGCTGCTCATCGTTTGTTTCGGGAAGGCAACGAAAACCATTTCCACAATTCAGTCCCAACCCAAGAAATACCGCGCATTAGTGAAACTCGGGGCAATAACCGATTCGTTCGACCGCGAATTCGAGGAAAAAGAAATCACTCCGACCGATACGCTAAGCCCAGAGCAAATCGAAGAGGCCGCGATGAGTTTCGTCGGGAAAATTAAGCAGAAAGCGCCAATGTTCTCGGCGAAAAAAGTCAATGGCGAAAGGCTTTACAAAAAAGCTCGGCGAAACGAAACTGTCGAAATAAAGGAATCGGATGTGGAAATATACTCCATCACGATTCTCAGGAACGAGAATCCATTCCTCGAAATCGATGTGGAGTGTTCGAAGGGCACGTATATCCGCTCCCTTGCTCGGGACATTGGCGCAAAGCTCGGCGTCGGCGGCTACCTCTACGCCCTGCGGCGCACGCAAATCGGTGCGAATACAGTGGAAGATGCCCTGACAATCGATGAGATCAAAAAAGTACTCAACCCCGAGAGTTGAAAAGATTCAGAAGAATCACTTCCATTTGGGCTACCACAAGTCTCACTTTTCTTCGGAGGCGCGCTTTATGGTTTTAAAAGATAAATTTCGCGAAATGATTGATTCCGGGCCAATTCTCTTTGATGGCGGAATGGGGACGGAGCTGTACAAACGAGGCGTGTATATCAATAAATGCTTCGACGAATTGAACCTGACGAATCCCGCATTGGTGGCCTCTGTTCACGAATCATACGTTGCTGCCGGAGCAGACATCATTGAAACCAACACCTTTGGCGCCAATCCGCAAAAATTAGAGCGGTATTCGCTTGCTTCCGAATGCGAAAAGATCAATACCGAGGGCGTGCGCATTGCCAAATCTGTGGCTCGTGGCGGCGTGCTCGTGGCCGGTTCAGTCGGGCCTTTGGGGATCAAAATCGAGCCTCTCGGCCCCACTTCGCGCCGCGAAGCCCATGACTTCTTTGCTGTTCAAATCAAGGCCCTTGCCGAATCCGGTGCGGACCTTATCATACTCGAAACATTTGTCTATCCCGACGAGCTAAGGCAGGCCTTAGCGGCGGCGCGGTCTGTGTGCGATCTCCCGGTGATTGCCCAGATGACAATCGACGAGAATTGCAATTCGCTCACCGGCGCTTCGCCTGAAACAATGATAGCGGAGTTAGACGCCTTGGGTGCCGATGCGATTGGGATAAACTGCACAGTCGGCCCGCAAGTTATGTTTGAATGGCTGGAGCGAGTCCGGCGATTGTCGAGCCTGCCCATTTCGCTGATGCCCAATGCCGGGCGGCCGAGGAACGTGGACGGACGAAATATCTACATGTCTTCGCCGGAATACTTTGCAGAGTATGCAAAACGATTCATACAGGCCGGGGCAAATATCATTGGTGGGTGTTGCGGCACATCGCCGGAGCATATACGCGCAATGCGGGCAGCTATCCACTCGCTGAAGCCAAGGAAAACATACATTGAAACGAAGGCCTCTTCGGAGCCATCTCAGGAACGCGAAAAGCCGACCAGCGAGAATAAGTCCAGATTCGCCCGCAGGCTGCACGATGGCCACTTCGTTACGTCGGTCGAGATTGTCTCGCCCTTTGGCGCCGATGCCAAAAAAGAAATTGAAAATGCCCGAGAAATGTACAACTTCGGTATCGATGCCATTAATATTCCCGACGGCCCAAGGGCGAGCGCCAGGATGTCCGGTTTGGCAATGGCTGTCCTAATCCGTAGGGAAGTGGGCATCGAACCAATTATGCACTACGTCTGCCGCGATCGGAACGTAATCGAGATGCAATCCGGGCTGGTCGGAGCTTATGCACTCGGCGTTAGGAATATATTGGCAATTACTGGCGACCCGCCCAAACTGGGCAACTACCCGGACGCAACAGCCGTTTTCGACGTGGATTCGATTGGGCTGATGAATATTATCTATATGCTCAATAATGGTAGGGACATCGCTGGGAATCCGATTGGTGCGCCGACTGGGTTTTTCGCTGGAGTGGGAGCGAATCCCGGGGCAATTAACCTCGACGAAGAGCTGCGCCGGCTGGATTGGAAAATCAAGGCAGGGGCAGAATTCATCATTACTCAACCTGTGTTTGATGTCTCAGTTTTCGAACACTTCGTCAATTTGGTGGCGCACTATCGCGTTCCAATCCTGGCGGGTGTGTGGCCGCTCGTTTCGATTAGGAACGCTGAGTTTATGAACAACGAAATGCCTGGTTGTTCCGTGCCGGAATCGATTCTTCGGCGAATGGCGCTTCACGAAGGCAACAAGGAAGCCGGAATCGCGGAGGGCATCCGAATTGCTCGCGAGACTATCGAGCAGATTCGCCCAATGGTGAACGGTTTGCAGATTTCTGCACCTTTCGGCCGCGTTCGTTTGGTAGAAGAAATCCTTGGGTAATTAGTTGATTTGCTGATGTGATAATAAAAAGTAGCAAGTAGAAAGATGTGTAGGGGCGGGTTCCGAACCCGTCCGGCTATTCAACTAAACGTGCCGCACTTCCGAAGTGCGGCACGTTTACGTTTTGAAAACTCCCAATGTCATCGGATGAGTCCCCAAGCAAAATATTGCGAGCAAATTTAATCTAACTTTATTAAATTGAGTCTATTGCTTAGCAGAAATATCGGGATCAAACTTCTAATAAAGGGTTAGTTAGATATGAGTTGGCCACCAATAAACCTTATTAACACTTCCTAACCTTCGTAGCCCCCGCAAATCCAACCCATAATAATCGACCTTGTTATCTTATTAAATACAAGTAAATAAGATAATAAGGTAGGTTGTATATAAATGCGATTTGGCTATTATGGTTTGGGAATAGAATAAGGTTGTTCTCTTTAGAAAAATATTCACGCGAAGCAGATCGTTAAAGCTCTTCCGATGACTTTATGGATAAACATACGTAATTAGCTCGAATATTTGCCAGTCATCGGATGAGTCTAAACAACACATTATCACATCAACACATCATCACATTATCACATCAACTAATTAAATTGCGGGATCCAATCCTGCCCAAGTATATGAATATCGTGAAAATCTTTACGTCCATCTTCGATGTCAATGAAATGTTTTGTTATTAATGATTCAATTATTTATATTGCGATTCGTTGGTTCAAATAATTATTAATAACTTGTTTTCGGAGGCTGGTTTATGAAGAAAGCTACATATTTAATAGTTCTTGCTCTTTTTGTGGCATTCTCTTGCGTTGCCTCGGCCATTAACCACCAAGGTAATTGGCGGTGGAGGAATGATGACGGTTCCGAAACAACTGCCACATGGAAGGCTGCCGAGAATACTCTTACGAATATTCAATCGCCTTCGAACATTCGTCTGCGAATTCAAATCTTTGAATATGCATCAGCCGGTGCGTCTTGGGTTGCGCCTGCTTTAAACCTTGCATATAAAAAATCTGGCGATTTAGGTTGGACTATTATCACAAACGATCCGACGACGAACCATTTTGTCCTTAGCCCATCGGCGAATTTCGCCGATGGCGCGCTAACCACTCTGCAATTGACTCCCCAAGGCGAGGGCTATAACCATGTTCCCGGGTATATGATCGAACATACTTTTCCGTTCGCGAAACCGATCATGGATCATCCTTCAGTTTCAGAGTGGGAATACTGCATCAGGCCCACAGCAAATATCACTCGCGATTCGTATAATTTCCAATTGCAAGAATTGTCTGGCGATGGCACTGCCTTTGGCGTGGGCATAGTTGCGTGCGATGTCTTGATAACAACTCCTGCGCTTACGACTATTCAAGTGACGAATATACAAAATGACCAATCTCTGTGCGTAGCTTCGATTACTGACGATGGCAGCTTGGAAATCATCGAGCGTGGGGTGTGCTGGAACACGATAGGCTCGCCCACAATCGCCGATGCGCACAGCTCGGAACCCGGTTCGTTCGGAATGAGCAATTTCACGGCTCCGCTCACTGGACTTTCGGCCAACACGACTTACTACGTCCGTTCATACGCCACGAACACTCTCGGCACAGGATACGGCAACGAAATCCTTTTCACAACCGTCCCAACGCTTGGCGAATGGGGCCTGATCGCTTTTGCCGGTTTGATTGCATTGATTGGTGCCGCCATTGTGGTCAAGAAACACTTGTAGGTCCAACAGACAGATCAATCCAGAATCTAAGAATGGCGGGTTCCGAACCCGCCCGACTATTCAGAAAAACGTGCCACACTTCCGAAGTGCGGCACGTTTACGTTTTTTACTGCTGAAGTATTAAATCTTATCTAACTAATTTCAAATTCCGCGGTTGGGCTGGCATTTTCTGCTTAGCACTAGACTTAATTTAATAAAGTGAGATTTATTAAGCTCGCAAATTTTTGCTTGGGGACTTCATAGCAACAAAGTCAGGACGAACATCCAAGGGGCGTAACCATGAAAGAAAAATCAAAAAGATTACGGGGCTCCGCCCCTGAAAATGACGAGATCAATAATTTGCTACGAAGATCATAGGGCTACGCCCCATAAAACAAGAAAGCCAGAACAATAACGCGCTTTAGCCCTAAAATCTCTCATATCCAACAAACCCTCTATTCCAATCTGAAACCGGCTATTTCTGCTAAGCACTATAATCTATTTAATAGAGTTAGATTAAATTTGCTCGCAATATTTTGCTTTGGGACTCATCCAATGACTATAAAAGCTAATGGTGGCAATTAGACTGAAAACTCCCAAAGTCATCGGATGAGTCTAATCACCACATCATCATATCACCATATCATCATATCATCACATTATCCCATCCCCACATTATCACATTAGCTAATCAAGCGTCTGTTCGTGTATATTGCTCGAGCAGTAGCTCTGTAATTGCCTAACTTGCTGACTTTTATTCCTTGCCGTAAAATTCTAAACAAATGCTTTATGAATTTTTGTATTTTTGCAAATGCTATGCTTCGTATTTGGATTGGATTCCTTCCGAATGGCATGGTTCAAATTAGAGTTAAATTGAATAAAGGCTTGCCGAAATGCTTAAGAAAATACTTCTTGCTTGTTTCATTGTTGCAATGGCCGCATCTTGCAATCGGGAGGGAAAACCCGAAAAAAGCGATGCTCCAGCCAAGGATACCACCGCTGCCCAGCTCAGCGACTCCGTGATACACGACATTTTCAATAATAGAATCACTCCCGGATTCAACGAAACTCCTGCCTCGGCCCAGCAGGTCCTGGAAAATGCAATACTCGCCCGATTCGGCAAAACCGGCATGGCCGATATAAAAACTATTTATATGGAAGTGCGTATCAAGGGTGGAGACATGGGCGCCGACTCCCGCGTGTGGATGAAAATGCCCGACAAACTCAGAACCGAATCCTCATTTGGCAATAAAAAAGGCATTGCTGTCTATTCGCAAAACAATTCGTGGCTCAAATCCCCCGAAAACGATTCTATTATTTCGCCTTCGCGCGAAGAGGTTATGCAAATGAAAATTGCTGCTGTCTCGCAGATCGAATACATACTCTCGCCCATCTCGACGCTGATGAAAAAACCATATAGCATTGATTTGGTCGGCAAGGAAATGGTGGACGGAAAGGAAAACTACGTCATCAAATTCTCGAACCCAGAGGCCAAAAAACAAAAAGCTGAGGCTTTCGACGAGCACATCGTCTATATCGATGCCAAAACATTCCTCGATTCGAAAATTGTTTCTACCGTTTATATCAAAGGCAAAACACAGATCGCCATTACTCAACTTTCGGACAATCGGAAGGCCAATGGCTACTTGATTGCTCACCGGTCGGTTACCTCGCAGCAAAACATGAAAGTCGTTACAGAGGTGAAAACGATGAAGATCAACGAACCAATCGACGACGCATTATTCACGAAATCTAGCATTAAATAGTTGGAATAGGCAAACAATGAATGTACTTCTGATCGGCTCCGGTGGCCGCGAACACGCCCTCGCAATGAAAATTGCGCAATCGCCCAAATTGACGAAACTCTGGGCTTTCCCGGGCAATCCCGGAATTCTATCCATTGCCACGCGCGCGCAAATCGCCTCGGATTCGGCTTCGGAAATCATTCCTTTCTGCCGAGAAAATTCGATTGGCTTGGTCGTGGTCGGCCCCGAACAACCCCTCGCCAGCGGCCTGGCGGACAGCCTCGCGGCCGAAGGCATTCCGTGCTTTGGCCCGTCGAAGCTCGCCGCCGAACTCGAATCCTCCAAGATTTTTGCGAAAGACTTCATGATCGCAAACAAAATCCCGACGGCCGAGTACCGCACATTCTCAATCGCCCAGTCGGAAGAATGCTACAAATACTTGGCGGACAGCTCGATCCCCGTAGTCATCAAGGCGGACGGACTGGCAGCGGGCAAGGGAGTGATCATCGCCCAGTCCCACGAAGAAGCTATCTCGGCGGCCCGTTCCATGTTTGGCGGTTTGTTCCGCGACGCTGGCTCGTCCATCGTGATCGAAGAATTTATGAAAGGCGAGGAAGCCTCCATTTTTGCAATCTCGGACGGCACCGATTTCGTGTTGCTCGCCCCGGCCCAAGACCACAAACGAATCGGGGACGGCGACACAGGGAAAAACACAGGCGGCATGGGCGCGTACGCCCCGGCTCCGATTGCCGACGAGGAAATACTGCGCCAAGCGAGCGAAACAATCATACGCCCCACGCTGAAGGGAATGCGCGATCTGGGGCGCCCGTTCGTCGGATGCCTCTATGCCGGACTGATGATCAACAAAGGGATTGCAAAAGTAGTCGAATTCAATTGCCGCTTCGGCGACCCCGAGACCCAGGCCGTACTGCTGGCCATGGACGGCGATTTGCTCGAATTGCTGCATTCGGCGGCCATCGGCAAATTGAACGCCGAGGCTTTGGCCAATCCCGCACAGAAACACGTGGCCTGCGTGGTGCTGGCCTCCGGCGGATACCCGGACGAATTCCAAAAAGGCTATCCCATCGCGGGTATCGAAGAGGCAGAGCAGGCGGGTGCTGTCGTCTTCCACGCAGGCACAGCCGCAGCTGACGGCCAGATAACGACTGCCGGCGGCCGGGTGCTGAACGTGTGCGCAGCGGGCGCGAACCTGCAATCCGCACTCGACAAGGCATACAGCGCCATCGGAAAGATTAAATTCACCAACATGTATTTCCGCTCAGACATCGGCGCGAAGGCGGGCGAGCACTGAGAAGGGGGATAGGTTATCTTTTTTTACAAAGCCTGCACTGAGAGCAGGCTTTGTTGTATTGGCATATGTTGTTGTAGAGGATAATTATTGAGAATTACGTCTATGGTTGGTAGGCAATTAATAGTATCTCAGATATTATTTTATTATACTCTCATTGTTTTCAGAATGTAGTTTTTGATTCTTTAGCACCGTTTCTTTAGAGGTGTTAGCGTAGCAATAAGTACAAAAATGACTACAAGTATTATACATTCCGATGTCTTTACTAATCATACAACCGCAAGCCTGCCGCTGTCCTTTGTCTTTTAGCTTTTCTGCTGAGAGAGGAGTAGCTTTATGATCAATGCTAAAAAGAGTGTTTGTGTCGGATAACTTTCCATAATTCAGATAATAAACTAAAGCAGAATCCTCAGCAAAGAGTTCTTTCATTAATTCAGAGTCAATACATCGATTGTGACCAATATTGTATTTTTCTAAATCAATTTTTTCAGCACATGTTGAAAGAGATAAATTCCATCCTTCATTATTCCAATACTCTTTAATCTTCATTAATCCTTCAGCAATTTCATTCATTTGCTCAATGGTTAACTCTGAATTATCGATTGTATCTCGGTGGAAATGAGATGGATCTTTTATTAGATTTCTTTGTACTTTTCTGTACGAATTAATGTCAACAAAACTAAATACCAATTTATCAGTATAGCTATTTAACTGTTTACTAATGCCCCATATTCTTTTAAGTATTTCTCGGGGAGTGAGCTTTGGTGTTACTATAATAGGGTCGAATCGCCAAATAACCTTCTCTTTGCCAATCAATTGTGAAAGTTCCTTGAATGTTTCAATTCGTTTTTCCAACGAAGGAACATTAGGCTCGAAGCCTTCAGTTTCATAATCATTTAAGGTATATTGAAAATAATAATGAATTCCGATTTTATCCAATTCCTTTAGGTAGGGGATTAATGGCTTAGGGTTTTTTGTCCAAAAGACGATGACTTTACAATTGCTGAACGACACATAAACAGGTTTTTGATTGAAAGGATTGCGCCATACAACATATCCTGCCCTTAGACGATTGATAAACCATTTCGCATAAAATGCGGGAATATCCGTACTCCTACTTGCGGAAATGATGACTGGAGTATGCGCCTCGACTTGCTCGTTGTTATCCTTTGTTATTTTTTCTTTATTATTCATATTGACAATTAATTGAGCTTTTGTGAGCGTTCGATATATTGAACAAGTTTACCAAGTGGTCTTGATACAGAAGAGTTATTCTTGACGTACTCTTTATTACCAACGATATAAAGTGTATTCCTTGCTCTTGTTACAGCTACATTTACCAAATTCGGAACAGAATTATCTATCCAATGAATTTTTGAGGATGGCGAGTTATCAGTAACAACTAAACTATAAATAATTACATCTTTCTCGTCACCTTGGAATTTGTGAACTGTGTCTGCAATGATTCTTTCTCTTAGTTTTATTGGAATTTTTGTATTAAGCTGCTCAGCTTGATTTTTAAAAGGTGTAACAATTCCAATGGATATATTATTATGTTCTGTTGCAAGCTTTGTTGCGATGTCAATACACTTCAAAACTTCTTCGGTATTGACATTAATATTATCTGCTTTTTGTTGTCCTTGCACATCAATCCAAATAATTCCATTAGGTTTTAATTTAAATTGAGAATCAGAAGTACATACTTTTAGTTGACTTCCTAACACTCTGGTGTAAAAAGTTTCGTTGGAATAACCAATAATATGTGGGTGACAACGGTAATGTCTATCAATCATAATAGGTACATTGTTAGGAGCTGATGTAAGTGCTAGTAAATCTTTACAGTAATCCCATAAAGACTTGCTGTTGTAATTTAAAAATGCACAATTGCTAATAAGCAAATGTTCCTTAATCAATGCTTCTTCGAAATCATTTACTTGTGAAATATGACGTAATTGCATTGGATCGCCAATTACGACTAATTGTTTGGTTCTTAGAATTAATGGAATAGCAGATGCAATATCACATTGAGACGCTTCATCAACGACTACCATATCAAATAATTCATTTTCAAGAGGAAATGCTGATTTTGCTGATAAGCTAGTTACACAAGTAATATTGAAAAAGTCCAGAAATGACTTCGTCGAATTTGAAAAATATTCAATTTCTTCATATTTCCATGGAATATTGTCCGGTAAATAGTCTTTGTAGTTGTTAATTATTGATATTTGATTTTTATTAAATTTTTGTTTTATTAACGCAACAACTAAAGGTTTACTAATGTTATTTATTTCAAGTTTACTATTATGAATACTTTTCAAAATATTTGACTCGTCTTTTGAGATTACATCGATTCTTCGTTCGCATTCTTTATGATTACTTTGAAGATTTTTGTATTCTTTTTGCAATTGTAAAAAACTTTCAATATACTTCATTGCTTCAGAAAATATTGATATTAGTTGCGAGTATAAATGAACTATATCATCGGCGTTTTTAAACTCTGAAGGCTGAGTTTTAAAATTCATATTTGCAAGATGCTTCTTGATTTGAATGGGATAATGTTCAATAATATTTAAAATATTCGTAGACAATTTTGTTTTATAAAACAAATTGAAAAATATTTTATAAATACCTGAGTTTTTTGAAACAACAAGATTTCTTCCAATTTTTAGCGCGGAGATTAAACTATCTAAGAATGCTATATCGAAGGATTCTCGGAAAAAATCAATATTAGAGTTGTCGTTCAGCAAGTTGCTAATTTTGTTATTTGTGATTCTGATTCTATCTTCAATACTAGGTAAAGCAAGCTTCAATTGTTTCAATTGTTCTAATGTTGATTCGTTCTTTTTTATTGATTGCCTATGAATTTCCATCTGTTCCATTAATTTTTTAACTTCACTTGATTGTCCTTCTTGTGTAGGAATAATATCAATAATTTTTTGTATGGCAGGTATTGTAGTATTACCTAAAACATTTTTAGAGCCGAATCTTAAAAAGAAGCCAGTGTCGTCAATCAGATCGAATCTATCTTTTACATTATCTACAGCTTTATTATTCTTACTTGCGACCAATACTTTCTTATTGAGTAAAACTGCATTTGCTAAAATATTAAGAATGACTTGTGTCTTCCCGCTTCCTGGAGGTCCGGTTATTACGCTTAATCTATTATTGAAAGCACTTGTGACAGCTATCTTTTGAGTTTCATCCATATCACAAATCTGAATTAAATCACTATCGCTGTAATTATTAATAGTGTTATTGAATTTGGAATGTGAAAGAAAACACTCTAATAAACTTTGTCTGATAATATTGCTTTTGTTAATCTTGCCTAGTTCGCTATTAACTTGGCTTAGTGCGAGACTTTTGGAACTTAATCCTAAAGATAATTCATTTGAAAAAACAATATTATTATCAATATTTGATTTAAAAACTGAAATCAATCCTTGAAATGTTGATTGCTCTTTTAAAGCATCTTCAACTCTGTTAATCTGATCTTCTGAAAACTCTAACTTCTCAAATGCTTTATTATTAATAGAGAAGTCGGAGAATTTCCAAGGTATTTTTTGATCGTCGATTCTAATATTCTTTATATCACTATATGGAATGATATAATTCATAATAATATAAGTCTTATTGTTCAGGCTAATTTCTAAACCGATAAATAAGTCTTTAGGCAATTTCGTCTTTTTTTCATCTATGTTATTTTTAAAAATTTTCACAAAATCTTTGTTGTTTGATAAATCAATACTAGCAATATTATTCTGAGTATCAAGCATAGGATACTTAAATAATTCACTTATTTCTGGTTCCTTTTTCTGCTCGAGCTCAACAATTGACTTGTAGAACTGAATTATTCTCTCATTGGGGCTTAAATCATTGGGTGTTATTTTTTTCATAATGGTCTCAATAGTTGTTATGAAATTTAAATGGATTGGAAGTTGTGGATAATAATCAGTTTTAATTACATTAATATTTTGGCCTTTTATTCTAAAAACTAATAATTTAATAGTACCTCTTGTGTTTAATAAATTTCCGCTTTTATGTTTTATCAATTCCTTTTCTGAGATATTTAGATGATTGGCAAAACAGTCTATTCGAGTCGAATTCAAGTTTAATGGTCCAACGCAAATGAAGTAATGTTCACCATTAATGTTGTCAGAAACAAGATTTGCTAACTTTTTTAAATTTATTGTAGTTATATCTAGGATATTCGAAAAGAAGTTAATTGTAAGGTTTTGAGAAGATTTAATATCTGATAGTTCTACATTGTCTATGTATTTATTAATAGTGTTTATCCTATTCTTATCGTTTACATAAGAATTTAAAATAAGTTTTGCCTTTGATAAAGCTTTATTTGATGGCTCAATAAGAGTTATTTTTTGAATTTTGTTCGGAATTTTATTCTCATTTAAATAATCAATAAAGCATGCAGTTGCTAAACCTTGACCGCAGCCCCAGTCTATTATTTCAAAGTCCTTATCAAAAACTTGATGAGGATTGCCAATAGAAGATAGAGCTGATTGAATCTTTGCTTCGTGCATATTACCATATGCTGCAAGATAACAATTCAATTCATCTTCGGTATTAAGTAATCCAATACCGTGATTTAAAATGGTCCATGGCCTTATTCTATTTTCCTCGGTCAGATTATTCCGCGCGATGTCGATAAATCTTTGGAATGTCAGGTTTTGTATATGATTGATATTGTGAATAGAGTCATACATTTTATATTGTGTTTTCTAGAATTATATGAAAGAAAATTCTTCTAAGAGTTGCTTCAATGGTTAATTTTATTGTTAGTAATAGTATCAATAACATTTATCTCAATACTCATTTCGTATTCAATGTACTAACTTAAATATTAACAACGGCTTATTTTAAGAAAAACAAACAATTTTTGCGAACGATGTAAAAACCTTCCTCAACTTACAAAATCCCAAAACCAATTCCAAATAATATTTATTAGCTGATTTCTAATCTTGTTGCTATACGTTCCCAACCACAAAAAAGCCCGTTTCAGTCGATTCTGAAACGGGCTTTTCCATATCGGTTGCCGATGCTTGTGGGGGGCGATTATTTCTTCGGCCCGAGCATTTCCGACGGGCGGACAAATTGGTCGAATTGCTCGGCGGTGAGCAGTCCGAGAGTGATTGCCGCGTCTTTCAGTGTCGTGTTGTTGTGGTGCGCGTGTTTGGCGATCTTGGCGGCGTTGTCGTACCCGATGTGCGGGTTGAGCGCCGTTACGAGCATCAGCGTGTTGTTCATGTAGAAATCAAGTTTCTCTTTGATCGGCTCGATTCCGACGGCGCAATGCTCTTCAAACATCGTGCAGGTGTCCGTGAGCAATCTGGCGCTTTGCAGAAAGTTATATGCGATCAGCGGTTTGAACACGTTCAACTCGAAATTGCCGCTTGCGCCGCCGAAGTTGATTGCTGCGTCGTTTCCAAACACTTGGACGGCCACCATAGTCATGGCTTCGCTCTGCGTCGGGTTCACCTTGCCGGGCATGATCGACGATCCGGGTTCGTTTTCCGGGATTGCCAATTCGCCGAAACCGCAGCGCGGGCCGGAGGCCATCCAGCGGACGTCGTTAGCAATTTTCATAAGCGAGGCGGCGAGAGTTTTCAGAGCGCCGTGGGCGAATACGAGCGCATCGTGGCCGGCGAGGGCCTCGAATTTGTTCGGAGCAGAAACGAACGGAAGGCCAGTCAGTTCGGCGATCTTCGCGGCGACTTTCCGGGCGAAGTCTGCGTGGGCGTTCAGTCCGGTGCCGACGGCCGTGCCGCCGAGAGCCAATTCGTAGAGGCCGGGGAGCACGAGGTTAACTCTTTCGAGCGCCATCGTCAGTTGCTGCACGTAGCCGGAGAATTCCTGGCCGAGCGTTATCGGAACGGCGTCCATAAGGTGCGTACGGCCGCTCTTGATCAGTGGTGCGAATTCTTCGCTTTTTTTCTTCAGCGTGTCGCGCAGCTTGGTAACCGCCGGGATCAGCTCGAGGGCGAGCACTTCGGCGGCTGCGATGTGCATTGCCGTGGGGAATGTATCGTTCGAGCTTTGGCTCTTGTTCACGTCGTCGTTCGGGTGGATCGGCTTCTTGGAGCCGAGCTGGCCGCCGAGCATTTCGATTGCGCGGTTGGAGATGACCTCGTTCGAGTTCATGTTGCTTTGCGTGCCGGAGCCTGTTTGCCAGATCGAGAGGGGAAAATGTTCGTCCAATTTGCCTGCGATCACCTCGTCGGCCGCTTTGGAAATGATTTCAGCTTTGTCTTGGGCCAAAACGCCAAGTTCGGCATTGGTGAGTGCAGCAGCTTTTTTCAGTGTTCCCATTGCTTTGATGATAGGCCGTGGCATTTTCTCGATACCGATTGCGAAGTGGATCAGCGAGCGGGCTGTTTGGGCGCCGTAGTACCTGTCGTTCGGTACGGAGATTTCGCCCATCGAATCGCGTTCTATTCTTGTTTCCATAACTATAATGCGTTTAGTGGTAAAAATGCTTCACTACTTTTTGCAAATTACATTTTGCAAGCAATCTAAATTAGATATATAAAGAATAATATCAAAATTAAAGTTTCTTGTGTTTGACGAATATTCATCGGCGCGGCCGGTATGCGCCGGTGTATTATGAATGGTTTTGTCTCGTTTTATATGAGTTAATTGTTCTAATAATAAACCACCCCTTTTGGGGGCTGTCTCAAAAGTGTCATTCTGAACGAAGTGAAGAATCCATGCCATTCATAAGTCCTTGCTAATAATGGATGTATCGCTTCGTTCAACATGATCAAAAACAGTTTTTCGGACTTATGAGACAGCCCCATAGAAATCCATTGTGTAGCATTGGATTTCAGGGGTGGTTAGTAACTCTTGGATGAGATGAATATTTCCCGGATTCAATTGCTAATGTAGTTTCGTGATTTTTTTGTAATTTGCAGTTTTTGTATCAGTAATTCTGGTTTGGTTTTGCAAGTTAAAGAAGTTCCTCTTTGTGTAGATTTAGACGGCTCGCTAACGTACACCGATACTCTTTTCGAGTCGGTCGTTTGCGCGCTGAAAACTAAGCTTATCGTCTTGCTTTACCTACCGTTTTGGATACTTCGCGGGCGTACTTACCTGAAGAACCGACTTGGCGACTATGCAGTGCCAAACGTCGAACTCCTCCCGTATAACGAAGCAGTGCTCGATTTCGTACGCGCCGAAAAGGAAAAGGGACGTACTATCGTTCTGGCAACGGCAACGATTAGCAAGATTGCCGATGCCGTCGAAAAACACCTGAGGCTGTTTGATGCGGTTTACTCCAGCTCGCGCACTCTGAACCTGCTTTCGACCAATAAACAAGCGCTTCTCATAATGGAATTTGGCGAAAAGGGGTATGACTACGTTGGGGACAGCTCGAACGATTTGGCTGTCTGGTCGTCTGCCCGCCGCGCGATCGTCGTCAGCTCGAATGACTCTTTTATTGCAAAAGCAAAAGAAACCAACCCTGACGTAACCGTGCTGCCTTCGGTCCGCAAGGGATTTCGCCCGCTTGTGAAGCAAATGCGTATTTACCAATGGGTCAAGAACCTGTTGCTATTCCTTCCGATACTTCTGGCGCACCGTTGGGGCTACGTCGAAGGATTCGTTTCTGTCGGTTTGGCATTCCTCTCCTTTGGCCTATCGGCTTCGTTCGTCTATATCGTGAACGATTTGGTGGACTTGGATTCGGACCGTTCGCACCCGAACAAACGCCGGCGGCCACTGGCGAGCGGCGCGTTCAGCATCAAGCGTGCTATTGCCGTGCTTCCCGTACTTCCTTTGCTTAGCTTTGCTCTTGCTTTGGCCTACCTGCCGATCGAGTTCGTGCTCGCGTTGGTGGCCTATTTGATCATCACATTCATGTATTCATTCAAGTTGAAGCGTATTTACATCGTGGATGTGATTATTCTATCCATGCTATATACTGTCAGGATACTGGCCGGATCGCTCGCTTGCGATGTGCCCGTTTCGTCGTGGATGCTCCAGTTTTCAGTGTTCCTGTTCACGAGTTTGGCATTCGTCAAGCGCTATACTGAACTTCGCACGGCTGCTTCCTTGGGCAACAAATCCGCCAAGGGACGCGGCTATTCCACCTCGGACATCGAGATGATTCGTTCCGTCGGGCCGATCAGTGGATACTTGGCTGTGCTTGTTTTCGCGTTCTACCTGAATAGCGCAGAGGTGGCGCGGCTCTACGCAAATACTGTAACGCTCTGGCCCGTAACGCTATGCCTGCTGTTTTGGATCACGAGAATCTGGTTCAAGGCGCACCGCGGAGAAATGACCGACGACCCAATAGTTTTCACAATTAAAGACCCGGCAAGCTATGCCGTATTTTTGATAATCATAGCCCTGCTTATCGGAGCTGTTATATGAGTATAAATAATTATCCGTCTTGGGGCCTGTATCCCAAGCACGAACCCAAGGATGTAAAGAAAGTTTTTTGGCGAAGCGAGATTCCCGACCTTAGCGCAATCGACGGCAACGTGTTGGCCTATGGCTGCGGCAAGAGCTATGGCGATTCCTGCCAAAACGGTGGCGGGACGCTGATCGATATGCGCTCGATGAACCGATTCATCGAATTCGATCCCGAAAGAGGCATTTTCCGCGCCGAGGCCGGCGTTACGCTTGCCCAGGCTCTCGATTTCCTCGTGCCGCGCGGATGGTTCCTCGCTTCCACTCCCGGCACTAAATTCATCACAGTTGGCGGCGCCGTGGCTAACGATGTCCATGGCAAGAACCACCACAAACGTGGCACATTCGGCTCGAACGTCATCAGATTCGAATTGCTGCGCTCCACAGGCGAGCGCTTCATTTGTTCGAGGGAAGAAAATCCCGACCTCTTCAGCGCGACCATCGGCGGGCTGGGACTGACCGGCATTATTACGTGGGTAGAGTTCAAGATTATCCCTGTCAAGAGTGCTTTTATTGCCAATGAAAATATAAAATACGATTCGCTCGATGGCTTCTTCGACATAAATGATGAATCCGAAAATGCTTTCGACTACACTGTCTCGTGGGTGGACTGCACGGCAACCGATGGCTCTTTGGGCCGTGGGATTTTCAATCGTGGCCGCCATGCAGACCCCGCGATCGACGAAGTGCCAAAGGAACGTCCCGCGAAGGCGATTGATTTCCCGATCTCCGCGCCGTTCATCAATAAATACACTGTCGAGGCCTTCAATCGTTTGTATTTCCACAAGCAAAACGAAAGAATCAACCGCGCTGTCGTGCATTACAATTCATTCTTCTATCCGCTCGATGCCATTCACAATTGGAACCGCGCCTATGGAGCCAATGGTTTCTTGCAGTACCAATTCGTCGTCCCGTTCGGCGGGGAGCGAGCAATGTTGCGTGAGTTTTTGGTTCAGGTTGGGAAATCCGGCCTGTCTTCGTTCCTCGTCGTGCTCAAGACATTTGGCGATGTTCCTTCGCCAGGCATGCTTTCATTCCCGAGGTCCGGCGTAACGCTGGCAATAGATTTCAGGATCACCGGCGAGGAAACTTTCAATCTTTGCCGCCGTCTCGATTCGGTTGTCAAGGCGTATGGCGGAGTGCTGTATCCGGCCAAGGACGCGAGAATGAACGGCGCTGACTTTCGCGCTTTCTATCCGAATTGGGAAAAATTCACAAAATTTATCGATCCGAAATTCTCGTCCAACTTCTGGCGCAGGGTGATGGAATAAAGTTGATTACAAAAACCTAAAGGTATATATATGAAGAAAATATTGATAATTGGAGCCGCTTCGGCAATCGCCCGCGCAACCGAACAGTTTTTCGCCAATGAGAAGGCAAAGCTTTTCCTGGTAGATCTGGACCATGAACGGCTCGAAGCTGTGAAGGGCGAAATGATCGCATACGGCGCGTCGGAAGTCTTTTGCGAAGAAATGAACGTCTTGGAATACGACAGCCACGACGAAGTATTCTCCAATGCCGTCGATGCGCTTGGCGGATTGGATGCAGTGCTGATCGCCCACGGCACGATGGTTCGGAACGACGACTCAATGCGCTCGCCATACGTGATCAAGCGTGAATTCGAAATCAATGCGCTCAGCGTGATGTCGATTGCCACAATCGCCGCGAACTACTTCGAGCAACAGAAAGCCGGCACGATCGCCGTTATTTCGTCGGTCGCCGGCGATAGGGGTCGCCGCAGCAACTATGTCTACGGCAGCGCCAAAGGAGCCGTTTCGCTCTTCCTTCAGGGCCTTCGCGCCAGAATGACCGAATGCGGCGTCAAAGTTATTACCATCAAGCCCGGCCAAGTGGATACGCCAATGACGGCCGACATGCCAAAGACACCGCTCTTCTCTTCGCCAGAAACCATCGGCAAGGGCATCTTCGAGGCTATGAAAAACGGGAAAGAAATTGTTTACCTGCCCGGGTACTGGCGCTTGGTCATGTGGGTTGTGAAACACATTCCTGAATCAATTTTCAAACATTTGAAGTTTTAGTGTTCCTATGGATATAAATTCTGAATTTCAAATCCCGAAGATAAATCTCGAGGATTATTTCTATGAATTGCCCGAAGGCCGAATTGCCGAATACCCACTCGCGGAAAGGCAGCTTAGCAAATTGCTCGTGGCCGACGCTCGCTCTGGGACTGTTGGGCATGATACTTTTACTAATATCTCGCGGCATTTGCCGGATGGAGCGCTGCTGGTCGTGAACCGCTCGAAAGTGATTCCTGCACGCATCGTTACTGCGAAACCAACCGGCGGGCGAGTGGAAATCCTCTGCGTCGAACCGGTCGCCCCGTCAGTGGATCCGCAAGTGATTTACAAAACAACAGGCGAAACCGTTTGGAAAGCAATTATCGGCGGAAAAAAAGTACTGGCCGGAATGAGTTTCCCGCTTCGATTGGAGGCAAACGGCAAAGCATTCACGCTGGTGGCGGAAATCAAAGAGAAAACCGGAAACATTGCGCTCGTCGGGTTCACGCCGGACGACCCCGAAATCGATTTCGGAACCGCGCTCGGCGCAATCGGGAAACTGCCATTGCCCCCGTACATCAAGCACGAACCCACCGAGATGGATTACGAACGCTACCAGACTGTGTATTCTCTCGAACGCGGCTCGGTGGCGGCTCCGACAGCGGGCCTTCATTTCACTGACTCGATCCTTGGCGAATTGCAATCGCGTGGCATCAAGCGTTGCGAATTGGTGCTGCACGTCGGGCCGGGGACTTTCAAGCCAATCGACACAGAAAAAATCGACTATTTCGATATGCACGGCGAAAGAATTTTCTTGACCCGCGGCCAGCTCACGCAAATCGTCGAGCATTGCGAATCCGGAACAGGCCCAATCGTCGCCGTTGGCACCACGTCGATGCGCACGCTCGAATCGGCGTATTGGCTCGGAGTTTCGATAGTTGAGAAACGTGGATTCGCCCGCGATGGCCGCTTCGATCTGCCCCAGTGGGAACCATACCGCAAGCGCGCAGAGTATCCGACGGCCGAATCCGCATACAAAGCGATTCTCGAATACATGGATTCGGAAGGTATTGAAGAATTGCCCGGCGTAACACACTTGTTGATCGTTCCCGGGTACCGGTTCCGCGTGGCGAAAGTGCTAATCACAAATTTCCATATACCGGAGAGCACGCTCATCTTGCTCGTTGCTGCCTTCGTCGGGAAGGAGCTTTGGCGCAAGGTGTACACGGAAGCCATCGAGAATGATTACCGCTTCCTGAGCTATGGCGACAGCTCGATTCTGTTCCGAGAGGATTATTGAATCGTATGAAGGGTTTATTATCGATTTCAATATAGTTCTGTATGGAATCAATATTAAATTTATCAATAATTAACCGAATATCTACAGAAATATTTTGTAATTTTACGAACTGGCAATTGCCGGATGTGTTTTAATTAATATCGAGGCCGCGCTAACAGAAATGTTGGAATATATCGTATTATTTTCGGCAGGCGTTTTCATCGTGAGGTCGCTTTTCTTTTTCGGTGGGCTGATTCGCGAATCGGCAAGGAACCGCTGCGCCTCATTTCCAGAGCAATTGCCTTTCGTTAGCGTGCTGATTCCCGCCCGCGACGAGGAAGCGAACATACGCGAATGCCTCTCGTCGCTCACGCAAAACGATTATCCGGTGGACAAGTTCGAGATCATCGTTATCGATGACTGCTCCTCGGACGCTACGCCCGGGATACTCGAAGAAATGAAAGCCGAAATTCCCAACCTTAGAATTATTACTATTCGGGACGAATCCAAAGAAAAGGAATTGCGCGGCAAGCCAGGCGCGATTCAGGCCGGCGCGGACGCCGCTCGTGGCGAAATACTGCTGATGAGCGATGCCGATTGTGTTTTCTCATCGGGCTGGATTCGGAAAATGACGAGCTACTACGACAATCCGGAAGTGAAATTGGTGGCTTCGTTCACAAATATCATTTCTCGCAGGGTCTTTGACCGTTTCCAAGAGGTTGAATGGTTGTACATGCACACGATGGCTCGCGCCGGAGTTGGCATGGGCCTTCCTTTCGGATGTTACGGCAATAATCTCTCCGTCCGGCGGAAGGACTTTGAGGAAATTGGTGGATATAAGAGAATCAAATTCAATATCACAGAAGATTTGGCATTACTCCAAGCGTTTACGTCGGTAGGGAAGAAGGCCCGCTACGTTACGCATCCGCTTGCGACGGTGCGAACGAAGCCCTGCCCGACAGTCAAGGACTACATGCGCCAAAGGCATCGCTGGACGAATGGAGGAGTGGAATTGGGTATGAAGGCTGTACTGTTCGTGATCACGAGCGTTTCGCTTTGGTCCGGGATCGCTGCTTCTTTTGTTTCGGGAGTCCCAGAGTACGCTCTTGCGCTTTTCGGAGTGCGGGTTGTTTGCGACGGTGCGCTCATCACGCATTCGTTCTTCCGCTTGAAACTCTTTTCTTTGCTGCCGTGGATTGTTCCGTCAGTGGCTTTCTTTATGCTTTTGGAGCTAATCGTGCCATTCATGCTCTTAGACAGGAACGTCGTATGGAAGGGCCGCATTTTTGATATGAAAGCGCAATAGTTGAAACATCAGTTTCCAATCCAAACCAACACAAATAATCCCTTAGCTGCTACTGATTGCTCGACAGATTTAGCACTCTACTGTTTTTAGCAGAAACACATAAACTAAATCTACAGCCTTCATTTTTTGTTACGAAGCTGGCTTCCAGTAACAATCTATCGCGGCCCAGCCGGGCGGATAAAAAAAAACCCATCAGTTTTCTGATGGGCAAAAATTTTGTGATCCCGGCAGGATTCGAACCTGCGACCCTTTGATTAAAAGTCAAATGCTCTACCGACTGAGCTACGAGATCATCTCAAATTTTCAAGAATTCAAAATTACGGACTTTTTCTGAAAAAAGCAAATCTTTTTTTAATTATTTTTCAATCTTTTTTTATCTAAAAGCTCTAATGCTTTGATTTCAATGCCGACTGCGTCGAGCAGTTCGTCGTGCAAAATGTCGGATTGCTTGCCGTGTTCGGTGTATTTGTCGTGCAATCCATGGACCAGTACCTCAACGCCTGTCGTACGGGTTTGCGCCATGAACTCCAATACGGCCGAACCGAATCCACCGATTGTTTGGCCATCCTCTACAGTTATAATATACTTATGGCGTTTGAAAACATCATTGAGAGCAGCTTCGTCGATTGGTTTCAAGAATCGGGCATTGATTACCTCGGCGCTAACTCCTTTATTCTTTAGCAAATCAGCAGCCGCGAGTGCTTCTTTGACCATATTTCCGACAGCAATGATTGCAATATCTTTGCCTTCGGTGAGAGTTTCAGACTTGGCAAACTCAATTTTGTCGAAACCGGGAAGAATCGGCGTACCCATTCCGCCGCCGCGGGGGAAGCGTATCGAGATTGGGCCAGATTTGTATTCGTTGATTGCGAAATTGAGCATGTTGCGAAGTTCTTGCTCGTCCTTGGGCGCCATAGAAACCATTCCCGGGATGCTGCGCAAATAGGGGATGTCCAAGATGCCGTGGTGCGTTGGGCCATCGTTGCCAACCAAGCCGGCGCGGTCCAAAGCGAAAACGACGTGCAGCCCGGGCAGGGCGCAATCGTGTTGGATTTGGTCGTAGGCGCGCTGGAGGAAGGTCGAATAGATCGCCACCACAGGAGTTATTCCTTGTTTGGCAAGACCGGCAGCGAACGTTACGGCATGTTCTTCGGCGATTCCGACGTCGAAGTACTGATTTGGAAGTTCTTTGGCCAAATCGTCCAAACCGGTTCCGTCGCCCATCGCGGCCGTTATTCCGACAATTTTCGGGTTTTCGCGAGCCAGCTGCACCATTGCCGTTCCGAAGACTTTGGAATACTTCGGAGGCCGTTTCCCGCCTGGAGCAGGGATGGATTTGCCCGTTACAAGATCAATTTTCTCGATTGCGTGCATATGGTAGATGTCGTGTTCGGCGGGCAGGTAGCCCTGGCCTTTGTTCGTCATTACGTGCAGCAGCAATGGGCCGTGCATGTCTTTGATCTTCCGAAGGAAACGCACCAATTGCTGAACGTTGTGTCCGTCGATCGGGCCAAAATAGTTGAAGCCGAAAGCCTCGAAAAGGATTCCGGGAGTGATAATCGCTTTCACGCCGCCCTCGATCCGAGAGGCAGCTTTCCGAATCCTATCGCCAAATGTTTCCATCTTGCCGGTCAGTTGCCAGATGTTCTCGCGCATTTTTTGCATCGGTTGCGACGATAGCAAATTATTGAAGTACTTAGACATTGCCGACACATTAACGTCGATAGAAACGTTGTTATCGTTTAAAATAACTGTGATGTCCCGCGCCTGCACGCCGCAATTGTTCAATGCTTCGTATGCCATTCCACCGGTCATTGCTCCGTCGCCAATAACAGCAAGGACACGGTATTTGTCTCCGCAGAGGTCCCGAGCAGTGGCCATTCCGAGAGCTGCGGAAATGCTCGTCGATGCGTGGCCCGCCCCGAAGGCGTCGTATTCGCTCTCGGCAGGCTTCAGGAAGCCGGATATACCACCCTGTTTGCGGATTGTGTGGAGCAGTTCCTTGCGCCCGGTAAGGATTTTGTGGGGATAGGACTGGTGCCCGACGTCGAAGACTATTTTGTCTTTCGGTGTGTCGTAAACGTAATGAAGCGCTGTAATTAGCTCGACTGCGCCAAGCCCCGAACCGAAATGCCCGCCGGTCTGAGTAATGGTCTCGATCATGAAATCGCGCACTTCGTCGCATACCACCGAAAGGTCTGCAACTGGGACATGTTTCAAATCCGACGGGTTGTCAATCTTGCTTAAATATTTGTATTTATTGAAATTATTCATTGCCACTTGTGAGTTTTCCTGAAAAATGCCACCAACACAAAGACGAATATATGACTTTTTATTTAGACTTAAGAGAGTTTTTTTCCGCGAGAATTCGGTCTAATGAGCGTTTAGGCTAATAATTTACAAATCAATTAGGCTGTTTTTTATTGCATATTTAACCATATCGACTTGCGATTTCAAGTTTAATTTTTGCATTATGTGATTCTTGTGCGATTCGACTGTCCGGTTGCTAATGAAGAGCGAATCTGCAATCTCTTTGTTCGAAAATCCTTTGGAGTATAACGTCAGTATTTCGATTTCCCTTTTGGAAAGCGCCGACGAAGACGAATCCTCGATTGTAGATTTACGGATTGTGCTTTTCGCCAAAATCTTCGTTATTTGTTCGTTATAGAATTCTTCGCCATTGGCAATATCACGGATTGCCGAGGCCAATTCATCCTTAGATGTGTTCTTGGGCAAGTATCCCTTGGCGCCGGCTTTGTATGCGTTCAGTATGAACTCTTCGCTAAGGTACATCGAAAGCATTATTACTCCAATCTCCGGGTGCCGTTTGGACAAGTCTGCTGTGATTTCGATCCCCGATTTGTCCGGCAATGAAATATCCATTAGTATAATGTCAGGAATTAATTGAATCAAGCAAAAATCGAGCGATTTCGCGTCCTGCGCCTCGCCGATCACTTCGATGTCGTCGAATTGCTCGAGTATCGATTTGAGTCCGTCCCTAACGATTTGGTGGTCGTCCACCAATAAAACTCTAATTCTGTCCATTCATTGATTTCCTTTTTGGGATAATAATCTGTATGTCGGTACCGGATCCGTCCGAGCTGTCGAGTTTCAGCTTGCCGCCAAGGAACAGGACTCGCTCGCGAATGCTATACAATCCATTGCCTTGGGCTTTGCGTTTGCCCCGCGGATTGAAACCGGTGCCGTCGTCCTTGACGCGCAGGTAAAACGAATGCTTCTTCTCGGTGAGTTGTACCAATGCTCTCTTAGCATTGGAATGCTTAATGATGTTATTAATCGCTTCCTGAAGGATTCGGAATATATAAATCTTTGTTTTCTCATCCTTAATCCCGTTCCGAAGCTCGACGGTTGGATTGAACTCAATATTTGAAATATCCGATAGGGAAGAGCAGATATTGCCGATTGCCGATTCGATACCGAATTCCACAAGTACCGAAGGCATCAAATTGTTCGAGATGGATCGCAAGTCGTCGATCACTTGGTCAATCTGCTGTTTAATGTTGTCCATGAATCCATTTTCGATCGCGGCTTTTTCGCAAGAAATGCTCTCGAGCCTCAGCTTTAGCGCCACGAGCGTCTGGCCGATGCCGTCGTGCAGGTCTCGGGCCAATCGCGCCCTTTCTGAATCCTGGCCGTCCAAAACGGCGGCGTAGCGTGCGATTCTCTCCTCGGAGAGTTCCTTTTCTTTCTCTGCAATTGCTTTGGCCATTGCATTGAAGGATTCGGTTAGCTCTCCGATTTCGTCGTTGGATTGTACTTCTATGACCTCAGAGTATTGGTGCTGGGCGATTCGTTTCGTGGCGTCTTTCAGCTTAATCAGTGGCTTTGTTATCCCTTTGGAAATAAAGAAAGTAGTGAAAAAGATCAACAAAGAAAAGCCAATTGCAAGGAAAATTGTTTTTGTAAGCATTTGATTAATCGGGATCAGCACTTCGTCGAAATCAATTTCGGCAAGGACTGCCCACCGAAGCCCCGGGATCTCGAGCGGGGCGAACGAACTCAAGACTTTGATGCCGCGATAGTCGAAAGTCGTTTGTGTCTCGCTTATTCCGCCAATTGCTTTCGAAGAGCTTTCCGTGCGGACCTTTGTGCGGAATTGGGAACTATCGATGAAGCGCGACTTGCTTCGCATTGTCAGATCGTGCCCGATTAAGTACGACTCGCCGGAATTCCCCAAGCCTTCGTTCGGTTTGTTCTCGAGCATTATTTCATTGATGCGCTGCGCAGAAATGCGGAAACCGATAACGAAGTCGGAACCTCGCGCGTCAGAAAGCAAGTACAAACCGGAGCAGCGGCCTGCTCGATCTTCTGTGAAATCAAACAACTGGGACGAAACATCGCCTGCGGCGAATTGGGCGGCCAATTCCGACAGGCATCGCAACTCCTGCTCGTTTGCGCCGGGAAGCTCTTTGGCCAGAATGCTGCGGCTGTTGTTACTAGCAATGAAGCAACCGTCGAAATTCCGATTCGCGCTTACCAAATGCTTTAGGAATCCATCGAGATTGCAGGAATCAGCAGGATTGCTCACGAACGAAAAGAAGTACGAAGCATTCTGGGCGTTCTCGTAGCAATCGGCAAAGAATGATTCGATTTGCCGTTTCTTGACCACGCGGACGCTTGTCAGTTGCTCGCCGGCCCGAGCCAGAATCGAATCCCGAGCGCTGTAGAACAGAACGATTGTGATTATGAAACCGGCAATGAAATTGAACGAAACGAAATACAGGATGAATTTGTCCGTTATCGAAATATGCCGTTTTTTGAGTAGTTTCATATTATTTTTGAACTTAGCAAATTCTGAGGAACTGTTTGTTCGCGGCCAATGAAACCTGTTTATATCATTTACAAATTGAATTCGGGTACATTTGTCATTATCGCTCGATCGGGAATCTCATCTTATTTCTGAATGAGATTATTCCAAAATGTGCGTTAGAAAAACCCTCAATCCCTATATCCCTTTCTCCCAAAGGGCGAAAGGGACTTCCAAATAACACATTTTCTTACTCCCTTCTCCCGTCGGGAGAAGGGCCGGGGATGAGGGTATAGCAATAATATCAATTTTTAATGAACAATTTGATACTATTCCATCACAAATGCCAAGCCGCCCTCGGAAGTTTCTCGATAGATCTGCGGAATATCGTGGCCGGTTAGTTTCATTGTATTGACAATTTTATCGAATGGCACAAAGTGGCGCCCGTCGGACATGATTGAAAACGTCGAAGCGTCCAAAGCACGGCCGGCTGCGTAGGCATTGCGCTCGATACAGGGCACTTGGACAAGCCCCCCAATTGGGTCGCAGGTCAGCCCCAAGTGGTGTTCCAAGCCCATTTCTGCAGCATATTCGACTTGCGACGGGGTGCCGCCAAAGATTTGCGCTGCGGCCGCTGCTGCCATAGCACAGGCGGTTCCAATTTCTCCCTGGCAACCGACCTCAGCTCCGGAAATCGAGGCGTTCTCTCGGACAATATTGCCGATCAGCCCGGCAGTGGCCAATGCGCGAAGAATTCTTTTCTCGGAAAAATCGAAGTAGTGGCGCAAAAGGTACAGCACACCGGGAAGTACCCCGCACGAACCGCACGTCGGCGCTGTTACGATTTGCCCGCCGGAAGCATTTTCTTCGGCTACGGCCAAAGCAAACGCGAATGAAAGCGCCCGCCTTCGTAGATTTCCCGAAAAACTGTTTGCCTTCACATAGTACGACGATGCCTTCCTGGTCAGTTTGAGCGGGCCGGGGAGAGTGCCTTCCTCCTCGATACCGCGCTCGACGGCAGCGCTCATTACGTGCCAAATATCTAATAAGTAATCCCAGATTGCCTCGCCTTCGCATTCGGAAACGTATTCCCAAAATGTCCTGCCGTTGGTTTTTGTCCATGCGAGTATGCCGTGCATATTTGAATGCGGATAGACGTGCACAATGCTGTCAGTGGGCGGAGTGCCATCGCTCAGGCGGCCGCCACCGACAGAATAGAGTGTAATCGAATCCAACTCCTCGCCGTAAGCGCCATAGGGGCAGAAGGTCATTGCGTTAGGATGGAAAGCAAGCTGCTCGTTGGGCAGCCATTCGATTTCGACAGGTATGGGCGCGAGAGCTTCGATGATGGCTTTGTCGGTAAGGTGGCCCCTGCCGGTCGCAGCAAGGCTGGAATATAGTTTAACTCCGAATTTCGTTGCGTTCGGATACTGTTTTTTTACTCGTAAAGCTGCATTTCTCGGCCCGATTGTGTGGCTGCTGGATGGGCCTTGGCCAATTTTGAATAATGTGCGTATTGATTCCATTTTTATAAAGATACAAGAATTGAAATAAAGTAAAATATAAATACCGCGAAGAAGTAGCTGAATTATTTCGCGATATGGTAGCCGAAATATGTGCCGGCAAGGCAGGTGGCAATGCTAAGGGCAATGTAGCCCATCGAATCCATTAGATTTCCTGATTTGAGCATATTGACGTTTTCGGCAGAAAAGGTGGAGAATGTTGTGAATCCGCCGCAGAAGCCGGTGGCGAGGAAATAGCGCCAGGTGTGGTTTATTGTTTCGCGGTCAAACAATGCAATAACAATTCCGATCAGGAACGAACCCAAAAGGTTGACAGCAAGCGTACCGATTGGGAGGACGTATTGCCAACGTTTTTCGATTGCCTCTGCCATCCAAAATCGGGCAATTGACCCGAAAAAACCACCCAACCCGATTATTGCATATTCCTTCATAAAGACAGATTTTCAAATTGTTGATCGAAAATTCAAAAAACACCATTGCAAAAATAATGATTTTCCATTGAATACTTTTGCGGTTTTATTCGCCGGAAGTGGTATTTACAAAAAAAAGAGGCTTCCCCGAAAAGAAGCCTCGTATTGATGCTTGTCGCTGCTCTTTAGAACTCCTCGAGATCCAGTATTTCGTCAACTGGCTCATTATGCGCCAACAAAGCACGAGAATGGTGCGAGAGGCTTCTGTGCTTCGTACTAGAGAAATCGTCTAAGTAATCATCTTCGGCAATTACGCCATGCGCCGACTGATTCGAAATCTTGAATCGCAACACCATCGCACGCAATTCCTCGGCCTGGGTGGAAAGTTCGGACGAAGCCGAAGCGCTTTCCTCGGCGGAGGCTGTATTTGTCTGCGTAACTTTGTCGATTTGGTTCAATCCTTCGCTGATTTGGGAGATACCTTCGGCCTGTTCGTTCGAAAGTTGCGAGATTTCGCCAACGACGTCTGCCGCCTTCACTGAATTGATACTGATTTCTTCGAGAGCTTCGGCGGT
Source organism: uncultured Hyphomicrobiales bacterium (assembly GCA_964610885.1). Taxonomy (GTDB): domain Bacteria; phylum Bacteroidota; class Ignavibacteria; order Kapaibacteriales; family UBA2268; genus CAZSWR01. The sequence continues at coordinate 61,914 of CAZSWR010000001.1, forward strand.
ACGAGTTACCAACGAAGTACCCTTTTCGACGGTTTTAATAGAGTTTTCAATTAGTTCCGATGTTTCCTTCGCGGCCGAAGCGGATCTGGCAGCCAGGTTCCTGACTTCTTCCGCCACCACTGCAAAACCTTTGCCATGGCGTCCGGCGCGGGCGGCTTCGACTGCAGCGTTCAGAGCGAGCAAATTGGTTTGGAAAGCAATTTCGTCGATGACTTTAATGATCTTGGAAATATTCTTGCTCGAATCGGAAATCTCGTTCATGGCGTCTGACAGTTCGTGCATTTCTTTGTTGCCCTTTTCGGCAGCGTCGCGTGCGCCGGTCGTGATGTGGCTGGCCACATTAGCGTTTTCTGCGTTCAGCTTGGTTTGCGAACCGATCTCCATCATAGAGCTTGTAATCTCTTCGAGCGATGCAGCCTGTTCGGTGGCCCCTTGCGAAAGCGCGCTACTGGCGTCTGATACCTGCAAAGCGCCGCGATTGACGTCTTCGACTGTCATAATAACTTGGGACAGAATATGGTTAATCGATTCAAGGGTTTGGTTCAGAGCAGTCTTCAGCTCGAGGCTTTCGCCCTTGTATTCGCCTTCCATTTTCTTCGTAAGGTCGCCCTCGGCCATAAGTTTCAAGATTTCAATAGTTTCCTTGAATGGCATGAGGTCGAGCGATTGGTTCAATGCGTTTTTGATCGTGGCGTGGCCGCCTTTGTATTCGCCAACCATCCTTATGGACAGATTGCCCTCGGCCATTTCCGAAAGCACGCCGACGGCCTCTTCGATTGGTTTCAGCAAGTCGTCGAGTGTATGATTGATTCCGCGAATAATCTTGCGGAAATCGCCGTTGTGTTTGGTGTCGTCAGCGCGAGCCTCCAAATTGCCTTCCTCGGCGGCGCGAGCCAGCATGAGCGAATCCTTGACCAAATTGTTGACCGATTCGATGCAAGTGTTCAAATTGCCGATAAGTGCGTTGAAATCGCCACGATAGTGATCTGTTATCTTCTGTGGTATATCGCCTTTAGCGATTCTGTCGATGTATTGGGCGGCTATGGAGAGCGGTTTGATAACCGAATCCAATGTCTGATTGATTCCATGGACGATGTCGCGCCAGCTGCCAGAGAATTGGCTTTCGTCGGCGCGTTTCTCCAAATTGCCGGCTATAGCAGCCTCGGTCAGCGAGTTCACAGCCGAGAAGATTGAGTTCAGTGTGGTGAGCATATTGTTAATGCTGTTTTTGATCTGAGCATAATCGCCTCTGTAGGTTTGAGTGATTATTTCATACTGTTCGCCACGGCTCATTTTGTTAAGGAAGTCAATCATAATGTCCATCGGTTCCATCAGGAATTCGAATGTGCCATTCAGTCCGATAATGATTTTCTTGAAATCGCCCTGATATTTGTCTGCGTCGGCGCGGTTCCTGAGTTGGCCAGTATCGGCCGAATCCGAAAGCCAGAGCGCATCGGTTACGAGCAAATTAAATGTGTTAATCAATTGGTTGATGCTTTGTTTGAATTTCTTATAATCGCCCTTGTAGTCGTCGTTGATCGGCTCGGGGATGTCTCCCAAGGAAATTCTTTCCATGCATTCGGTGGCCACGTTCAAAGGATTAATAATCCCTTCCAAAGCAGCATTGACTTCGGCAAGTATCTCTTTGTACACGCCCTGAACCAGTTCTGGATTAGCTCTGTAGGTGAGTTGTCCCTCGAGCGAATTGTGCGTGAGCATTCTCGCTTCAGTCGAAAGTACGGTAACTGCATCAATAATGTCGTTAAATGAATTCGTTAGCTTGCCCAACTCATCTCTTGATTTCACGTTGAGTTTATTGTCCACGATACCGCCGGCGAGTTGTTCGGCAGCTTTGTCGATAATTTTTAAAGGTTTGAGGATGAGGAAGTGCATAAGAACTTGAATCACTAATGCAATTAGGATAATACAGATTAATGAACCAATCGAGGTCCAAATAATCGTTTGCCACATCCTTGAGTTGAGGTCCTTTTTCATGTATGCGAAGTGGGCAGTGAATCCGAGTTTGTTTGTGTTGTTCTTTTCGACGATCCATTCAGCATTTTTGCCGGAAATAATGTTTTCGATATCCGTCGGTTGTACGTTGTCCGAATTGAACAGGATTTTGCCTTTTCCATCTGCCAGAGCGATAAACCCATTCTCGAGGATTCGAGAATTCTTGACTGTCTGCGCCAGGATGTCGATCGTGTTCAGTTGATAGCCAACGAAATAGACGCCAAGGACTGAGCCTTTGGCATCTTTAATTGGTTCGTAGGCCGTAAAATATGGTTTACCGAGGATGTCCGTAACTCCATAGAATGAATTTCCCTGCACAACAGCAGCGTAAGCCTTCCCGTTCGGATCGAGGGAAGTGCCGATAGCCCTTGCGCCCGATTCGTTCTTCACGTTCGTCGAAATACGATAAAAATCGCTTCCATTGCGCGAGAAAATTGTTGCGACGCCTCCGGCGATATTCTTAACGTTGTCCACAATTTGGAAATTGTTCGCAACTGCGGATTTCCCGAAGTAGAGATTCTTGGTCGTATTGCTGTTAATCGTAACATTCTCTGCGAGCATAGGCGCACCGAATTGCTTGCATTCATCTTTTAAAACATTGATAGACGTTTTCACCAAATCGGTGTAAGCAGCGTCCACTGTGTTCAGGACAGAAGTGATTTGTGCTTCGTTATCGTCCACTTTTTGTTTCACCTTGTCATTGACGTCTTCTTGAAAAATTGTATTGAGGACGATTCCAATCACAACGAAGAATAACAAAAGAAACGAAAGGTTCGGAATAGTGAACTTCACGGAAATCTTCATGTTAAACTTCTTCTTCGCATCAACTAATTCTGTTTTCATAACCAATCCCTGTTAGTATGTATTATTTTATATTTCCAAAAAACCAAAAAGTATTCAATAACAGTGCCACAAAACATACAAATATTTCTATAAGTATGTTAATATGTTTATACTAATCGGTAACAATTGAAAAATATTTAATAATTTAAGATGAATTGAAATATGAAGGGAAATGAATTCAGGTGATACTTATCTTGGTAATCATGCAGAGTGAGTGTATCTCTTTACGAAATATATCAATTATGTCATCGGCTAATACGGCAAAGATTATATATTTCGTCCGAAGAAAATTCTTTGACCGCTTGCCCGCCCAAGTGAGAAATGTTCAAATCGCAGATGCTGAGCCTGGCAACTCGCAACGCAGGCAGCCCGACCGAGGCCACCATTCGGCGCAATTGGCGGTTCTTTCCTTCGCCGATGGCGATTTTCAGCCACGAAGTCGGTATGCTTTTTCTGAAACGAATTGGCGGGAAGCGTTCAGGCAAAACTGGTTCGCTGATAATTTCGACGGATGCCTTTTGTGTCATGTATTTCTGGCCTTTGATCGAGATTTCGACGCCACCTGCCAATTTGCGCGCTGCTTCGGCTGTGGCTTCGCCTTCCACTTGGACGTAGTACTGTTTCTGGTGATCGAATTTGGGATGCGCCAGCAAGTGGTTCAAACGGTTGTCGTTTGTTATTATAAGCAGCCCTTCGGAGTCGTAATCCAAGCGGCCAATCGAATAAACATCTCTCGGGAAATCGTAAAGATCCCTAAGGCAGAGCTTTCCGCCTTCGTTTGTGAATTGCGAAAGCATTTGGTATGGCTTATATATTGCGAAGTAACGAAGCATAAGATATTGATGCGTAATTAATTAGGCGCGTTGCCGCCTTCGGTGTTTTTTTCTTTGTTGAAGTATTCCATGATTGCCTTTGCTGTGCTTGCGCCGACGGATTGGGCAAGGCTTTCTTCGGAGGCTCGCTTGATCATTTCCACTGACCCAAAAGACTTGAGCAAAGTCTCTGATTTTTTCTTGCCCACGCCCGGGATCTCTGTCAATTCTGTTTGAAGCGTACGCTTGTCCCGAAGGCTGCGGTGGAAAGTGATTGCAAAGCGGTGCGCTTCGTCCCGCAGGTGTTGGATGAGCCGTAGGGAAGAGGAAGTGCGCGGAAGAAGGAGCGATTCGCTTTCGCCCACGAAGAAAACTTCGTCCAAGCGTTTGGCTAGCCCGATTGTAACAATTTTATCGGCCACGCCGAGTTTTTCCATGATTTCATGCGCAGACGAGAGCTGGCCCTTGCCGCCATCGATAATAATCAAATCGGGCAATTGTTGGTTCTCGGCAACGGCACGCTTGAATCGGCGCTCGATCACTTCGCGCATCGAGGCGAAATCGTCGTTCCCGCCAACTGTTCGGATTTTGAACTTCCGATACTCGCTTTTCTTTGGCTTGCCGTCGATGAAGACGACCATCGAAGAGACCAAGTCTGTACCTTGGATGTGTGAGTTGTCGTAGCATTCAATTCGGCGTGGCAGTTTCTTCAGCCGCAGGTCGCGTTGGAGCGACGAAACAGCTTTCGAAACGGTTTGCTCTTTTTTAACAAGTGTGATGTGGTACTCTCGCAGTTGAAACTCTGCATTAGTTCCGGCCAAATTGACCAATTTCTTTTTGTCGCCAACCTTCGGAATCACGATTTCGAGCGAACGGCCACGTTTGGCACGCAGCCATTCGGTAATGAATTCAGGTTCGGCCGGTTCGGTCGGCAAGCAGATTTCTTTCGGTACGAAATCGGACTCCATGTACCATTTTTCCATTGCGGTTTGGATGATTTGCCCGTCGCTTTCATCGAAAGTGTTAGAGATGACGAAGTGCCTTTTACCGATAAGTTTCCCGTCGCGAATCTTGAAAATCATCACGCAAGCATCCGAATCGATTCGGCATAATCCCAAGACGTCCCTATCGATCAGGTCAGTTGTAACAATTTTTTGCGAGTTAGTGAAATCGCGGAGCATTGCAAGACGGTTGCGCGCAAGCGCTGCCTGCTCGAATTGCATCTCTTCGGAATATCTGTACATATCGGCTTCGAGTTGCTTCTCGAAATCTTGCGTCTTGCCCGATAGGAATTGCAGGGCGTAGTCTATGTTCTTTTTGTATTCTTGTTGCGAAACATAGTTTTGGCAAGGCCCTTGGCATTTTTTTATATGGTAATCCAGGCATACACGAAACTTGCCGGCATCGATCGCCTGGCGCGTGAGTTTCAGCTCGCAACTTCGTATGAAAAGCATCGAACGTATTGCTTTCATCAGGCTTTTCAGTATCCTGACTTCGGTGTATGGCCCGAAGTATTTCGATCCGTCGCGGACAATCTTCCGAGTAATGAAAACTCTGGGGAATTCTTCGTTGGTAACGCGGACGTAAGGATAGCTTTTGTCGTCCCGAAGCATTATATTGTATCGGGGTTTATGCTTTTTAATTAAAGTAGATTCGAGTATCAACGCTTCCGCTTCGGAATCCACGATGAAGAATTCCATATCGGCAATTTTCGAGACTAATGCAGTGGTTTTTGCATCTTTTCGGCTGCCGTTGAAGTATGACTTGACGCGGCTGCGCAGGTTCTTTGCCTTACCGATATATATAATCGTCCCGGCCTGGTTTTTGTATTGATAGACACCGGGATTGGTCGGTATATTCTTCAGTTTCTCCTGCACCAGTGCAGGAAAACGGCTTGGAGTGCCTTCAGCGTCAATATTATCTATTTCTGGATTCAAATCTTATGATAATTTAAAAACAAAGTTGCTGCCACTAATTGTTAAGTAAGTGGCAGCAAATAATTATAATTAAGCGGCTTAATAGAGCTTGAGTGTGCCGGATTTCGTAATTTCGTCTTTCAGGAAATTGAATGCTTCTTCAGGTGTATTTGCAAACTTCAGCAACTGCATATCGTCGGCACTAATCATACCCTCATCGATAAGGAAATCGAAATTGAGAAGAGTTTTCCAGAATTTTTCGTTATAGAGGACGATTGGACGAGTGTGCTTAAGTTTCTTCGTTTGCAGCAGAGTGAGGATTTCCATCAATTCATCCAATGTGCCAAATCCGCCGGGGAAGACCACAAATGCAGTGGAAAGATAGACGAACCAGAACTTACGCATAAAGAAGTAATGAAATTCGAAATTGAGGTGTGGCGAGATGAACTGGTTCGGGTGCTGCTCGAACGGGAGGCTGATGTTCAGGCCGATTGTGGAGGCTCCGGCCATGCTGGCACCGCGGTTTGCTGCTTCCATCGCGCCAGGGCCGCCGCCGGTACAGATGTTTAGGCGTTGGGAGGGCGGAAGAGTATTCGACCATTCGGAAATCATCTTCGAGAGCGAAACAGCATCTTCGTAGTATTCAGTTGTGTGTTGAATCTTTTCCAGGTGTGCAATTTTCTTCTTTATTGCGTCTTTGTCGGAGTATCTCGGGTTGTCCAACTGCGCGCGTAGATTGTTCATTTTTGTCTGGAAATCCATTTTCGAAGGCGTACGCGCCGAACCGAAGAACACGACCATTTGTTTGATGTTGTGCTTGCGGAAATGTTGGTCGGGCTGCATATATTCGGCCAACAAACGGATAACGCGGCCGTCCCGAGAGTGAATAAATTCTTGATTATCGTATGCTTTGGGCGATCTTCCGATTAGTATGTCGTCTGGAGCACTTTTTGATTTGCTCATTATTAATCCTTTAATATTTTGTCAATATACTGTTATTCCACAACAAATATAAACTTAATTAACGTTTATCCAAAGGAAAATTTTGAAGTTAATAATCAATTTAATAACTATTCGTTGACTGTTGGTAATTTGGTTTAGGAGCCTGATGAAAAAGTATTGATTAGCCATCCCACGGGTTAACCCGTAGGTTCGAGCATCACACTATCTATAGTATTGTCAGTGTGTTACGCTAATCTTTTCTTTAGCCCCCTTAGAAAAAGGGGGTTGGGGGATTTGTCGATATTTCAATGAGTTACTGCAACTTTGGCAATGGGGCAAGCCCCATTGTTGCAAATCTTTTACCATTTCAACCGGCTCTTAGAGAAGCGACTGGGCTTGTAATGATGATAAAATAGACACTCTAAAACATGATTAATTGGCTAATAACAGAGGAGATTCCCGCGTGCGCAAGAATGACAAAGCATTTCTCACAATAAACTAAAGCTCGAAATAAATCTGCCAGTACCAAAATATATTTAGTAACAAATTTTATAAAAAATACGTTATATGTATTGTGTTTGGCAACAAATTGAGAAGCCATGGAAACTCATAATTATATACATTCGCTCATCCTTTTCCAGGGCATCTTGATGTGCATCGATGCCTACTTCCTCGTCAATTGGACAAGGCTGGCCAAGGAGCGCCGTTGGCACCCGCTTTCGTATCGGGCTTTTTGGTTCGTTTCAGGGATTCTGTTCATTTTTCTATTCTCCCAATTAATGCAAAGACTTGCGGGGGCAGAGACTTCAGAAGTTGACTACTACCTTTTCGTTGCAGCGAATATTTGGATTATTCCGAAACTGATAATTGTTCCGCTGCTATTGTTCAAGAATTCCATAATCGGTATTGCCCGGAGGGTTACAAAACTATTTCCAAAGAATGGAGTCCGCAAAGAGGAAGAGACGGAATTAATACCAGAATCAGCGAACCCATCGAGGAGGAAGTTTTTGCAGAACGCGGGATGGGTGGCCGCTGGGATTCCTTTCGTTGCCACTGCATACGGGGCGATAAACACGATTTATGACTATAAAATTTACCGTATAGAGGTTCCTATATGGAATTTGCCTCAATCGATGGATGGGCTTCGAATTGTGCAACTCTCGGATGTCCATTCCGGTTCGTTTCCGTCGAAATCGACTTTCTTTGATATTGTTAACATGGTTAATTCACTCAATCCCGATTTCATAGTAACCACAGGAGATTTCGTCAATAATAATTATCGCGAACTCGATCTGACAAAAGATGGTTTCGCGGCAATGAAGGCCAAATATGCAGTACTCGGCTCTCTTGGCAATCACGACCATTACACCGGAGAGAAGGGCCTCGAGCAGTTGAAGCAGATTCTTACCCATTCAAATGTGGGCCTGCTTGTCAACGAAAGCAGAAGTTTCGAGATAAATGGCGAAACGATTCAATTCGCTGGAGTTGACTGCAATATATCAGGCCGCACGTTTATGGACCTCGAAGGTGCAATGGCCAACCTTCGGCCAGAGAAGCCAACGATACTTTTGTGCCACGACCCGCGCGAATGGGACAAACAAATCCGTGGCCGTGGAATTCCACTTGTGCTCTCCGGCCATACGCATGGCGGGCAAATCGGAATCGAAGCCGGAAAGAACGTTATTTCGCCGGTCAGATTGATTTATAAACAATTTGCCGGCCTTTACCAAAGCGGTAAGGAGTATTTATACGTGAATCGAGGCGTGGGCACAGTCGGCCCGCCTTTCAGGATTGGAATTAACCCGGAGATTGCTCTGATCACATTGAAGCGTCCCGATGCGAGCCAAGAATTGAAAGACTCCAGTAATTCGTTGCAAATAAAGGAGAAATAATAAGTTATTGAACGTTGTTCACAATCAAGAGTAATTCTCAAAAAAAATGTTTGGTCAATTTAGATTTTTTTCTTAAATTTGTAATCTGTTTGGTGCCGTAGCCAAGTGGTTAGGCAGCGGTCTGCAAAACCGCCAACGTAGGTTCGATTCCTATCGGCACCTCAAACATGTAAAAAAGTTTTTGTTTATAGAAATTTAGAATTATGGCAGGCACAACATCCGATTTAAGACCCGGCTCAGTAATAATGTGGAATGGCGAACTTCATGCAGTCCTCGAATCCGAACACCGCACACCGGGCAACTTACGCGCGTTCTATCAGGTGAAAATGCGTAACATGCGCACCGGCAAACTCAGCGAAAACCGCTTCCGTTCCGGCGAATCGATTGAATTCATCAGAGTCGAACGCAAACCCTACCAATACCTTTACCGCGATGGTAATTCTTTGTTCTTTATGGACGTCGAGAATTACGAACAGATTCCTGTCGATGCTCAGCTACTTGGCGATTCGATCAACTTTATGAAAGAAAACCAAGACGTGCAGCTTGCATTCGTTGGGTCCGACGTTATTGCTATCGACCTGCCTCCCCACGTGCAGCTTCGCGTAACCTTTACCGAACCTGGCGTCAAAGGCGATACAGCAACAAACGTGCTCAAGCCCGCAACTGTCGAGACCGGCGCAACAATCAACGTGCCTATCTTTGTCAACGAAGGCGACCTGCTTCGCGTGGACACTCGCACAGGCGATTACATCGAAAGAGTAAAAGAATAATATTCTGAATATATAGAAAAAATTAGAAACTCTTTTCTTTGCGGGAAAGAGTTTTTTTTACACATATGTAATATATTATTATAATATGTTTATTTAATTTCGTATATTATATTTAGGGTCATGTTAAACAATTGAAAACTGTATGAAGTATTTGTTTTCAATATTGGTTGCAATATTCATATCCGCTACTGCACTAAATGCGGAAGGAAGATTTTGCTCCAAAGAAAACGGCTACTTCGTGGAAAACTTGGGACAGTGGGCCGAACCGGTTCGCTTCAGGGCGCAGGCTCCCGGCATGGTGGCTTGGATCACGGATACAGCACTCGTTTTCAATTTCTTTACTTTCGACAATTCTCGCCTTCAGAACTACTTTCAGATCGATTCTGCAATCAAGCAACTGCCAATTGTGAACGGCCAAGCCGTGTCAATGAGCTGGCAGCGCACAGGATGCGATCCACTTAGCAATCAACAAGACAAAAAATACTACGAACGAATCGGCGAATATGATTCTTATTTCAATTATTTCAATGAAAAGGCAACATACTCGCACGCGAAAGCCTACCAAGAAATAATACTGCACAATGCTTACGAGGGGATTAGCATCAGGTTCTATTTCGATGGCAAATCTCTTAGATACGATTTCCTTTTGGAAAAGAATGCCGACCCGAAGCAAATAGCTCTGAATTTCTCTGGCCACGAATCATTAGAAGTCTTGCCGGACGGAAGCCTCGCCATCGGTACAAGTATCGGCCAGGTGCATTTCCAGCAATTGTCTGCTTACCAGATTGATACTCTAAGCAACAATAGCCTTGCGTCGAAAATTGGTATCCAACAGCAAAACTCAAATATACTAAGTTATTGCAGATTCAGAATGTCTGGCAGTTCAAGTGTATCCTTTGCTGTTCCTGATTACTCAACCAATCGCCCGTTAGTCATCGATCCGGTCGTTTGGGCAAGCTATTTGGGAGGCACAGCCACAGAAACCGGGAGCTATTTCGAACCTGTAAGCGTTGCGACGGACTCTATTGGCTGTCTCTATGTGTCTGGAACTACGTTTTCATTAGACTTCCCAAGGACTACGGGAGCATACTCCATAATCGGCGATACAATGGTAGGTATGTATATTACCAAAATAAACACAGATGGAAACTCAATTATTTATTCCTCATTAATTGCTTCAGGCGCTCCGAGGCCCTTTTCGATTGCATTGGATAATCGAAGATTTGTCTATGCCACCGGTTTCGCAACTTTGGCGAACATGCCAGTTTCCGGCAATGCTTTGCAAAGCAGCGTTAGCAATATAAACGCAGAGAGATCTTCTGCATTCCTTTTTGTGCTGAATAGCAATGGTGATAATTTTGTTTATTCGACGTACCTTAACGGGAATGATGACGATGTCGGGTATTCGGTAACGATTCGGAATCCGATGGTCTGTGTGGGCGGGAAAACCTGCTCAAATGACTTCATGACCACTTCAAATTCCTATCAGCCCACAAAAATCTCATCCGATCCCGATGGGTTCATTATCGGTATCAATACTTCCACATGGCAGCTTGAATTCTCTACATATTTGGGCGGTAGCTATCCTGATTTTATCTATGATATAACTACAGACAACGATGGCAATATTTACACTTGCGGATACAGTTATGGGAGCTTTCCAGTTACGTCGAATGCAATATTTAGGAATAAATTGTGTAATGAATTCCCGTCCGTAGTGATCTCGAAATTGAATTCTCACGCATCTTATTTGTATGCTTCATCCTATTTCGCTCCCGAAAGCCATTGCGCAGCGAATTCGATTAGGGTGGACACAGCCGGCCATGTATGGATTTGTGGCAAAGCCGACATGAGAAATTACACTCCTTTCCCAACGACTGCCGATTGCTATTATCCATTCTTTTTGGGCGATATGGATTGCTTTGCTGCGAAGTTCAATTCCTCACTTACTTCGTTGGAATATTCGACTTTGTTCGGTGGGACTGGATTCGAATCGGCTCGAAGGATTGCAATTGACAAACAAAACAATGTCTATTTCGTTGGGGCCACTCAATCTTTCGATTTCCCGACTCTTCCAATAAACCAAAACGCATTGCTCCCGATGCAGAATGGATTTGTTGCCGTGTGCAATTCAGATACCAAACGCTTCTGTTATATTGATTGTTACGGCGGGTCAAATTATGATCTGATTTCTGATGTTACAGCGTTGAATGAGAATTATTTCTATATTGCCGGCGAAACATATTCATCGGATATGAATATGAAACCAGGGGCATTGGATGCGACAATGAACGGATTGAATGATGCCTTCATGGCAAAGATGAGCATTTTTGGAAATGCCGACATTGTCAGCAATTTGGTATCATATTGGAATTTTGACAGCTATCCCTTCGTTTGCCAGGGATTGATACCCTTGGTATTTAATGGCAACTCATCCGTGCGCCAGCCTGCCGGCAGGGTTAATTGCGCAATCGAGAATTCTGGAAATGTTATTACCGGCGAAGGCCTTTCAAATCTTTATTCGCCAAGCGGCTTCACTTGGTCTATTTGGTTCAACTCGAACTCAATCCCACAATTGACCACAACCGGTAGGGCACAAACTCTCATATCAATGAATGACCCATCAATTGGTGAAGAAATCGCTTTAGGTTTTGGATTTGCATATGGAAATGCTCCGCAAAACGCACTTGCTTTCATCTGCGATGGGACAGGAGGCGCAAGCGGAATCACCCAGCAGGCAGCAGTTTGGAATCCTGAAGGAGGATTGAAAAAAAATACTTGGTATCATGCCGTTGCTGTTGCCGATTACTACGAAAAGACAATTAAACTCTTCGTTAATGGCCAAGAAGTTAGCCGTGTGCACGGATCCTTCACGCCCATCGATAGACAACTCAATGCCTTCGTCGGTTCGGCTTGCGAATATACAAATGGATATGCAACGCCTCAGTCTGCATTTTTCGATGGCAGGATCGACCAAGTCCGCTTCTATAGCAGGCCGTTCAACAAAAATGATGTCGATTCATTATACAAATTTGAATCTAAGAATACTTTTTCAAATGTGGATCTTAATTCCAAAAATATTGACTTCGGAAGGCTGCTTTGCGAGCAAGAGAAAACTCAAACACTAACCATATTCAATTCCGGCACCGAGCCATATCAATTGGAGCAAGTATTCTTGAAGAATTCAAGGCAAGGACTTAGCTTCAATACATCAGGTCCCGTTATCCAACCGAATTCATACGGTTTCGTTAACGTTTCGTTCCGCCCGAGCGATTTGAATCGTGTCAACGATATTCTGGTTATCGACGGCGGCGGGTGCAAACCACACTATGAGATTCCAATTTGCGGAGTCAAAGATTCTGTTTCGATTTCAGTATCCCAAGTATCGAAGGACACAATCGATTTTGGCAAAATTTGTTTTGGAAGCACTAAGGACACTTCTTTTATAATTAAAAACAACTCAAGTTTCTCGGCCCCTCTGAGTTATATTACCTCTACTCAAAGATTCCAATCGCTTTCCGATGCAACGATGGCAGTTCCATTTTCGCCATCGGAATCTCGTCAGGTCTTCGTACGCTTCAATGCAACGCAAAAGGGGAAATTCGTCGAGCAATCGTTTGTTTCCGACGAGTGTGGGAACGGAAAGACGATTGTGCTCAAGGGCGAGGTAAACAACCTTAATTCCACCCTTAAACGCGTAATTACGATTTGCCAAGGCGATTCTGCTATGCTATCGGCTTCCGTTACTGGCGGAGCGCAACCGTACAGGTATCGGTGGAGCCCTTCGCTCAATTTGATTAATGCAAATTATTCTAATGCAATTGCTTATCCACAAAAAAGTACAACTTATTACCTAACGACAACCGATTACAACCAGTGCTCGATTATTGATTCCCTCAGAGTTGAGGTCGTCGAACCATTTGTGCCGATTCTATCAGGATCGAAGAATGCCTGTAGTGGCAATACTGCTACCTACTTTGCCGATAACCCGTTAGGATATGCTGTGGACAACAAGTGGCACGTCGATGACAATGGTGAAATTGTTGCCCTAACGAAGAACTCCGTTACTGTGCAATGGAACAAACCGGGCAATAGCTTTGTCGAGCTTGATCAAAATGTCCAAGGGACAAACTGCGTCAATAAGAATCGCTTTTTCGTAACTGTAGTTGAACCTCCGCAGCTCAATGTCGTGGGCGAAACAACTGTATGCTTGGGAAAAGTTTATAAATATTACACAAGCAATAATGATGTTTCAATGAAAAAATGGAACGTCTCTGGTGGTAGTATTATCGAAACAAAAGGGGATACTGTAACGATTCAATGGAGGCCCGAAAGTACGCATTTTCTTACCCTTTCGGGGAACTTCGCCGAAGAATGCCAATCCACAAAAAGAATTGATATCAAAGTGGAAGAAACGCCTGTGTTCAACATAGTCGGTATTCTCGAGGTCGAAGCATACACCGATGAAACATATAGCATTTCCGAAAACGGGTTCGTTTATGATTTCGATATTGTCGGCGGCTCATTGACCGATAGAATAGATAATGGCACAATCAGGGTTCATTGGGAGGCTCCGGGAACGGGTAAGATTATTGTTAATTCTGTCAGCAACTCATATGCCTGCGAAAGTAGCCAAGAGTTCACTGTCGAAATCAAAGAGAACACAAAACCTATAATTGCCGGCAACGACGCAGCTTGCGCGCTTTCTTCGACAGTCTTTTCGGCGACGTCAAAGAATGGCCTCAGTTACCAATGGATACTGTACAGAAACAAAGGAAGTATTGAGCCGACTACATATCCAAATAGAATCCAAATCAATTGGCTCGAGAGCGGAATCGACACGCTTGAACTGATTCAAACAGTGATCGCTACCGGACTCTCCGAAAGCGTGATAAAAGAAATCAAAGTGAATGATCCGGCAACTATTAGCATAGATCGGCCGGACACAGTCTGCCTGAATGGATTTCCATTTGCCCTCAACATTGCCCACCCGGACGGAGGAAAATATTCTGGACATTGCGTAGTAAATGGAGAGTTACGGCCGGAATTGGCCGTAGTTGGAGACAATAAAATTTCATATTCATACAGGAATTCATACGGTTGCTTGTCAGTTGCCGATATTGTGATCACCGTGATCCCGCAAGCAATTACGCCCACGATTTCCCAAAAATCAGATACCAAATCAGACTTCCTTGAATCATCTTCGCCCGTCGGTAATCAATGGTACAAAAATGAAACGGTAATCCCAGGGGCCGTGAATCAAATATTTGCTCCAACCGAATCAGGTACTTACTCAGTCATGGTTTCCTCAAACGGGAAATGCTCCTCGGAGGAATCGAATAGGATTAACTTTGTATATTCCATCGGGCCGCAAATCTCGAGCGACGGCCAGCTTCGTTTCGGTTCATTGGTTTGCGAAGACGATAAACTTGATTCAGTGCTTGTTTACAACACTGGCTCTTCCGAGTTGATCATCGACGAATGCTCGATTACCGGGCCTTCGCGTAGCGATTTCTATATTGAAAACAATCCTACAGGAGCGGCAATTCCTCCTTCGGGAATGCTTGCAATCCGTGTTGTGTTCAAACCTCTATCGGTCGGTACGAAAACGGCGCTGCTCGAAATAAAATCAAATGCACGGAATAATTCAATTATGGCCGTGAACCTTAAGGGCGAAAAGGAAAAGGTGGACTTCGCGATCGATCCGGAATATGCTAATTTTATCAAGATCCCTGAAGGAGACATCGCATATAGAAATATTACGATAAGGAATACAGGGACTTTGCCGATCCTGTGGGGGCAACCTGTTGTTTCTTCGCATTTTTCGATTGACCAGTTTAACCCGGCAATCACTCCGCCGGGAGGTTCTTCCACGGCCCGTGTCGTGTTCGTTGCCATGCGTTCTGGCGACGTTTTGTACGATACAATTCGACTAAAAGATCCTACTTGTTCGATTGAAAGGCTTCTCCGACTCTACGCCACCGTTACAGACAAAGCCGCTCATGCCGATTTAGTTATTGGCGATGCTCGCGCTAACGTGGGCGACACTGTTAGAATTCCAGTTTATTACGCAAACACCAAATATATGGAACTGTCGAAAGCAAAATCGATAAGAACTGAGATTCGGTTCCATAAGGATATACTCTTCCCAATTGGTTGCGATGGCTCAATTTTCCCCAATAACATAAAGATAATTAAACGTACATTCGACCTGAGCCAGGCAACTAACGACACAATCGGATACCTTAACTTTGCTGTCCCCTTAGGCCCGGATTCCGTTACAAATGTTGAATTCTATGGCGAGTTAGACATCGAGGGCGAAGGATTGGTGCTCAATCCCATTCCAGGCCGATTCTATCTAAATAATTTCTGCCGAGAGGGCGGATACCGTTTCTTCGACCCGAACTTCCGCAGGCAATTCAACGATCCGAAACCGAATCCATCCTCGGGTGTGGTTACTTTCGATATGAACCTGATCGAAGAAGGCGTAACAAAGATTAGAATTCTGGATATTAAAGCCTCCGAGGTGATGACCGCCTACGAATACTACACGAAACCGGGCACTTACTCGATCACTTGCAACCTCGAAGATCTTCCCACAGGCGTTTATATTTGCTTGATACAAACGCCCAACCATACAGAAATGAAGCAACTTTATATCATTAAATAACTTACTTTCGAGAATCCGAATTTTGCGGGCAGTCGCACTGTTCTTTGTTTTGTATTGCCCGGAATTTGTAAAATATTTAACAGCTGTGCAAGCATTTATCAAGGAAATTTCTAACTAAATGCTTAAATTTGCCTTGCTGAGCTTGGATCTTGTTTTATTGAAATCAAACAAAAACTAACATGAAAAAAATCATCATTCTATTCCTCGCGTTTTCATTCATTGCTGCCGGTAGGCCCGTCGGCGATAAAACCGGATTCTACGATTTTGGAGCGAAAATGAACGTGGACAATGTCGTTATTTCCGATCTTTCAGCCGATTCGTCGTCGATGATTTTTGTATATAAGATTCCGTTTTCGGCTCTCGCTTTCCGAAAGTACTCAGAGCTTGACGACAGCAAGTTGGTTGCATATCCCAAGATTACTATCGAGGTTCGCGACTCGAATAATATCATCAGGCGAAGCGCCGAAATTAACGATACTATCTTTGCCAACCACGATGATACCAAGAATCGCGACAGCGCTTACGTCGGCGTATTCAATACCAGATTGAAATCAGGCATTTACAAAGCAGCTTTCCGGCTCGAAACCCAAAACAACACGCTAATTCAGAAAGTAGATTTTCCCCAACTGACTTTGGAAAACCTGAACAATACCGCTTCATACGGCAGGCCAATTATGGCATACATAGACGAGAGCGAAACAAAACAGTACCAGATGTATAACCTAAGCGGTGCGGTCGGCTTCAATTCAATGAGGTCATTTATCTTGGTTCCGTGTTCGTTCGCGGAGAATCAATCATTTTTCAAGTATGAAATAAAGCCATCGAAGAGCATTGACCCCGAACGCGAACTCGTCTGGCAACCGCAATTTTCGGCAAAAGGCGAAATTGAAGCAAATTCAAACGAACAATTCTCCTTGGCCCAAGATAAAAGTGCCAAAAGATGGATGATCAATATCGAAAAGGCGCCCAAAAGCTCGACGAAACTCGTAAGGGGATTGATTCACTTGGAGCTACCCTTCGACCAGATCGTGCCCGGCGAATACACTTTGACGCTAAGAAATGTATCGACAAAAGATTCCATCGAGCTGAAGTTTCGCATCGAATGGGAAAATATGCCATTTGCTCTGCGGAAGCCCGAATACGCCGCCGATATGCTGTATTACATACTTAAAGACGACAAATATGACGAAATAAAATCCGGCTCAAAAAATGAAATATTTAATAAAATCGTGAAATACTGGCGCGAAGCCGACCCGACGCCCGGAACAAATTTCAACGAAGCCATGAACGCATATTTCCAAAGGGTTGATTTTGCTTCGATGAACTACAACACATTTTCGGAAACGGACGGCGCCAAAACCGATAGGGGAAAGGTGTATATCCTCTACGGCACACCGTCCAAAGTGTCCCAAACCACAGACGGACAAAAGAAATACGAAATCTGGGAGTACCGAAATCTGAACCGCAAAATTACTTTTGAATTGCTTTCCAATGCGATTTACAAAATCATCAAAGACGAGGCCCTGAGCGCAAAATGATTATCCATGGCAAACACTACAGAACCATTTTCGAGACTGATTATTCTTCGGATAGTTCGTCCGGGGCAATAATGATCATCGACCAGAGGAGGTTGCCGTTTGAATTTGTATTGCAAGAACTAAATACAGCCGAAGATTGTGCCAATGCAATCCGCGATATGGCAGTCCGCGGCGCTCCGCTGATCGGAATCACTGCCGCGTATGGAATGTATCTGGCCGCCAAGAGTAACGAAGGCATTTCCTTCGGCGATTTGGAACGAGTTGCCGACATATTGCTCAAAACTCGGCCCACAGCCGTCAACCTTGCTTTTGCATTGCGAAGCCAACTCGAAACTGCCAAGCTTTGCGCCGGTTCCAAATCGATAAACTCAGCTCTGCTCGCAAATGCCCGCGCGCTGGCCGATGACGACGTCAGGATGTGTACGGCAATTGGCGAGCACGGAATAAAGGTTATTGAAGATATTTCAAAAGCAAAGAATGGCCGAACTGTTAATATCCTGACGCATTGCAATGCCGGATGGCTGGCCACGGTGGACAGAGGCACTGCACTCGCCCCGATTTATGCAGCCCACGAATCCGGAATCGGCATTCACGTTTGGGTGGACGAGACCCGACCCCGGAACCAAGGGGCGCGCCTCACAGCATTTGAACTGATGGAGAATGGAATTCCTTGCACTCTGATTGTGGACAATGCGGGCGGGCACTTGATGCAGCACGGCCAAGTCGATTTGTGCATCGTCGGCAGCGACCGCACAGCGAGGGCAGGCGACTGCGCGAACAAAATCGGTACTTACCTGAAAGCACTCGCAGCATTCGACAATGGAATACCTTTCTATACTGCGCTGCCATCGTCCTCGATCGATTGGGCAATATCGGACGGCGTAAAAGAAATCGAAATCGAAGAACGCTCCTCCGCCGAAGTGCTGACCATCGAAGGAATTGCTAAAGATGGCACTGCTCAATCATTGTATTGCGCGCTTCCCGAAACCGCTGTCTCGAACTATGGTTTCGACGTAACTCCGGCACGGCTAATTTCGGGAATCATCACGGAGCGTGGAATTGCCAAAGCCACCGAAGAATCACTTTTAGAACTATTCCCCGGAAACATAAAATGAAAATATTTCAGATAATACTATTGACAATAATCGCGGTAGTCTCAATATCTTGCGGTAAAAAAACAACAACTGATAAAACTGAAAATGTGTATTACGTAGCGACGACTCATGCGCTCGGAGCGATTTTGAATGAAATGTGCCAAGGAATAGGGGAGTGCCGAGTTATCTTGCAACCGGGAGCATCGCCGCACACATATTCGCCAGTCCCGTCCGATATTGCAGCCTCATCGAAAGCCAAAGCTGTGTTCTACGCAGACGAAAATGCCGACGGTTGGGCCAAAAATCTCAATAACAAAGTGGTAATTCGATTGCTCGGCATGGTTCCCGATTCGCTTATTTTGCACTTCGAGCATGTATGCGAGCATTCCGAAGGCCACGATGAGCACGATCACGAAATGGAGGGCATCGACCCGCATTTCTGGACTGATCCGTTTACGGTGAAGCAAATCATTCCCAAACTCGCCGATACACTGTGTTCGCTGGACCCGCTAAATGCCGAGAAGTACAAGGCAAACGCATCAGCTTTCTCGAAGAAACTCGATGCACTCTGCCAACGATTGAATCAGGAGCTGGCCCCATACAAGGGCAGGTCGGTATTTCTGTTCCATCCTTCGTTTCTTTATCTGCTGCGCTCCTCAGGGCTGACATTCGGAGGAGCCATTGAGCTTGCGCCCGGCAAAGAGCCATCTCCGAAATATATTTCCGAACTCTCGAAATTGATCCGCCAGGCAGGATGCCGGGCAATATACTCCGAGCCGCAATTGCCCGAGGCGCCAGCGAAAACAGTTGCAGAGGGCTGCAATTCGGAATTGCTTATGCTCGACCCAATCGGCGGAGCGGATGGCAGGAAAACCTACGAAGAAATTGTCCTTTTCAACCTCAGCCAACTCCTCAAAGGGTTCTGAGATGGGGAAGAGGGGCATACTTCACTCCTGAAATAGTATCTGATTGAGTTTTCTGATAATGGCCATGCAAGAAATAGCCCACAATGGATGCAAAAGAACTAAAAGAATTGATTTCGAAGGGAGAATCTTCTTCGTTAGAATTCAAACGGAAGATATCGACACCACACAAATTTGCTAAAGAGATTTCTGCTTTCGCGAATTCTAACGGCGGAGTGATACTTATTGGCGTGGACGATGACGGCACAATTGTCGGTGTGGAAAGCGAGAAATCCACGATCGAAGAGATTGAGCACATTTCTGAATTCTACGTGTTCCCGCCGGCCACAATCGAGATCGAAATGGTACATTTGCGCCGTAAGGAAGTGATAATGGTAATCGTCCCGAAAAGCGCACTGCGACCGCACAAAGTGGAAACAGAAGACGAGCAGGGCAGACCCAAGAAAATTGCATATTTGCGAACCGGCGCCAAGGCAATTCCTGCGAGCCGCGAGATGACCCGCGTTTTAGCTTCGCAATCGCCCAACGCAGAACCGCTACGGCTCAGCATCGGTGAACATGAAAAACGATTCTTTTTGTATCTGGAGAAATACGAACGCGCCACAGTCAAAGACTTTGCTCGCTTGGTGAATATCTCGAACCGCCGAGCCGAGCGCCTACTTGTCCGTTTGGTTCGCGCGGGAGTGCTCCAAATCCATGCAGATTCCGGTTCGGACTATTTCACGCTGGTATGAAAGAAAAGTGAGGTGAAAACAACTTTGAAAAACGATGATATTGATTATTTCATCGAAAAACTTGGCAAATTCAAGGAAACTTTTCGTACATTTTCCGGGAAGAAGGTTTTCGGAGCCGTCGCATTTCTGAAAGCTCAATCAAACGTTCGTGCCTATGCAGAAAAGAAAGGCCTACTCGTGATCAAAGCAACCGGCTCGGGCGTGATACTGAAGCTCAGATAAGCAATCAATGTCCGTGATCTTCCGATTCTAAGATTTCTACTTTCCCGCTCGAGATATTGTATATACCACCCATGATTTTCAGCTTGCCCGAATCGACAAGTTCCTCAATTATCTTGCTTTTCATCACGTTTCTGATCTGTAGCTGAACGTTTTCGATTGCGGCCGATTCGATCAGTTCGTCGCCGGATTTGTGATTGTGTTTGGCCTCCGCGACCGCCGGTTCGATGTTTGATATTATGGAATTAATATACGGAGATTCAGTCCTGCCAGAGCAAGCAGCCGTTACTGCACCGCATTTGGTGTGGCCCAGCACGAGCAAAACCGACGAATGCAAGTGCTCTGCGGCGTACTCGATGCTCCCCAAAGCCACTGAATCAATCACGTTCCCGGCATTCCTAACGACAAACAATTCGCCAAGGGTTTTCGTGAATAAAATTTCGGGGGCCACGCGGGAATCCGAGCAAGTCAATACAATCGTACGCGGATGTTGGCCTTTGGTGAGTTCTTTCCTTAGCGCTTGGTATTCCTTATTTCCAATGAATATCCGGTTTCCGTCCTCCAAAGACGAGGGCGCCAAATCCCTTGCGCTCTGCTTGATTATCGGTACCTTGATTCTATCCTGTTTCGTGTCGGAGTTGCTTTGGGCCATTGCCACAGTCTGCAAAGCAGTGCAAATAAGTGTCAGGATCAGGATTCTATATTTCATTTCATACCTCCATTATCAATGTCAACATTTTAACAGAAGTATTCAACGTTGGATTATTGTAGTGGCAACTGCCAATTTCCTTGTTTGACAATGGAATCCTTAGGGCTAATAATCAAAGCATAAAGAACTACCTACGTATCCAATCGATCATCATTGAATCGAATTCTGCATCGGGGATCTGGGCTGTTTCGTAAAGCCCTTTTTCGTTGCGTTGGCGGAAGGCTTCGAAGAGCGAAACCGCGCAAGCAACTGAAATATTCAGGCTTTGAATCATTCCAACCTGCGGGATCAGGAAATTTCCATCGGCTTTCTGGACGGCTTCTTCGCTGACTCCGGCGTGTTCGTTCCCGAAGACTAATGCGACCGGCTCGCATAGGTCGAGTGAATACAGCGAAACCGAGTCCTTGGCCATGTGCGTCGTGTAGATTTTCTTTCCTTCGGCCCGAAGTTGCGCGTAGCACTCGTCCACCGACTCGAAGAATTTTAAATCCACCCATTTGCGGGCGCTGGCGGAACTTCTTTCGCCCAATGGCCTGAATATCTGGCCGCCGTGATAAATGAGGCAAATTTCTGCCACGCCCACAGCGTCGCACGAGCGGATGCAGGCTGAAACATTGTGCGGATCGTTAATGTTTTCTAAAACAATCGTAAGCGATTTCTGACGGTTATTTAGCACACGGTAAATCTTCTCGACTCGCTCTGGCGTTCCGAGTTTATAAAAATCATCTTTGATAACATTCATCGTAATCTGTTGATATATTTATAATTACGCTATTTACTTAACAAAATAAAAAAAACCCGCCAAACCGATAGGGAAGAGCGGGCTATTTAAATCTAATAATGATAATTATTTAGCTGATACTCTTGCCAATTTGGGGAAATATTTGCCTGCAAGAGCAAACGAACCAAACATCACGCCGGAGAAGACGATATCGCCAAGAATTGCATTGCGGAAGAACGGAATTGCTGCTGTATATGCGGCAACGAAGCCTTCGACTGACATTTCGCAGAATGTAAGCCAAAATGCGAAATTGGTGATGATAAAGAAAACTACTGAACCGGCGAGCGATGCGCCAACAACGCTGAATGCGTTAACGCGGTTGCGAATGGCGTTGCCAATCAAAACGCTAAGGGCGATCGAAAGGTAAACAGCAAGGATTGTGGCATGGAAGCCAAGGAATATATCGCTAATAAACATAGCTGCTAAGGGGACAATCAATGCAAGGCGTTTGTCGGCAATTGAAGCACCGCCGAAAATTGCCAATGCCATGATCGGGTTGAAGTTAGGAAGCTGTCCGGGAATGAGGCGCGACAATGCTGCGACGAGAATCATTCCGATGGCCGTGATTGTGGTTGCATTAAAAAACTTTTTCATTTAATCCGTCCTTATAATAATTCAATTACTTGGTTACAAAATTAAGCAATCTTTTTTTCTTTTCCAATCAAAGCATAACTTATTATTTCAGGCAGATTGCAGAACACTGAAATAAAATGGGAGATAGGGATAAATACATATACATATTAGTTTACATAATGTATCTTATATTACATTTCTCATTAACTGATAAAGAACACTTTTTGTACAAACAAAAGCAGATCAAGGCTTCTTGTCTGTATCGCTATCCAGAAAGAATTTCAACGTCTTATAGAAATCGGGATCTTTGTCGTCAATTTTCTTAAGCATTTTATTCTTTATTTCTTTCACCAAAAGTTCTTTGAAAAGTTTCTCTTGGTCCGGGTCCATGCCTTCGGTTAATTTTTTTCTTGTTTCGGCATCCATAATCATTTATCTCCAAAATCAATTATGCTCCATATCATTGCACGTAATAATATGCTAATTATTGTGAATCGTAAGGCTTAGAGTTCGCATTTGTGAGCATTGCCATTGTTAATCGCAAAAACGGGCTTGCCGACAAATTTGAAACCGTGGAAAGGCGAGTTCTTGGATTTTGATTTCAGTTTGGCCTTGTCGAGTACCCATTCGGTATTTGGTGCGAAAACCGTGATGTTTGCGTTTGCACCTTTTTCGATTTTGATGGATTCCAATTTGAGAATCTTACGCGGATTTACGGAGAGCTTTTCTACCATTTGGCGAAGCGTAATCGCTTTAGTGGCAACGAGTTGAGTCGATGCGATCGCCAGGGCGGTCTCCAATCCGACGATTCCATTGGGTGCTATATCGAATTCTACATCTTTTTCGTGCAATGCGTGCGGAGCGTGATCGGTTGCAATGCAATCGATTGTTCCGTCGGCCAGTCCGGCGACGATTGCTTCGACGTCTTTGCGTGTGCGGAGCGGCGGATTCATTTTGAGCGAAGTGTCGTACGAGACGAGTGCTTCGTCTGTCAAAGTGAAATGGTGTGGAGTTGCCTCGGCGGTAACTCTCATGCCCTTGCGTTTCGCATTGCGAATCAATTCGACGGCGCCTGCTGTCGAAATGTGCGAAGCGTGGTAGCGGCGGTTTCCGCAGTACTCGGCCAACATCAAATCGCGAGAAAGGATAATCTCTTCGGCAACCGACGGGTAGCCCTTCAGGCCGAGTTTAAACGACATCACGCCTTCGTTAGCTGTAAACTTTTGTGTGAGCGATACGTCTTCGCAATGTTGGGAAATCAGTATATCCTTCACGGACGAATACTCGAAAGCGCGTTTCAGAGTCTCGGAATCCATAACGGTCGAACCGTCGTCCGTGAACATCCTCACGCCGCTGTCGGCCATTTCGAGCATTTGAGAAATCTTTTTGCCTTCGCGGCCTTGCGTGATGGCGCCGGCGGGCAATACATCGACCAAATTACCCGAGGATTTCGCTTTAATATATTCAATGACTGTCGCGTTGTCGATTGCCGGTTCGGTGTTTGGCATACAGCACACGCCAGTAAAACCACCGTTTGCGGCGGAAAGCGTACCTGATGCAATGTCTTCTTTGTACTCGAAGCCGGGTTCGCGCAGGTGCACGTGCATATCGAAGAAACCGGGAGCGGCCACGAGGTCTTTACCATCGATCACCTCTGCCCCATCGATATTGGCACACGGTTCGGCCGAGCAATGCTCGATTTTTCCGTCTTTGACCCACAAATCTACTCTGGTCTCGATGTCCTGCTCTGGACTAACGAGCAGTATTTGTTTAAAATACAGATTCATTATATCTCCTTTGTTATTATTTTAATTGTTTGAATTCACGATTATAAAATATTTTCTTATACTATACATCTTCATTTTATGGCATACCTTCGTTCTTAAGGAATGCTTAAACTTTGCAAAAATAGTGAAAATTCGCGTAATATCATTGTCATTGTTAATAAGTTTTAGAAAAATCGAAAAGGCTGGTTATGGACAATTTGGAAACGCCGAGATTGGGCGAAATCGATATTAAACAAAAAAGGTTCGATTGCCTTGCAGCAGTTGATAATCTGTTCGCCGAAAAGGACTTCTCCCTTTTTGAAATATGTAATTCGCTGCTGACAATCATCCCTCTCGGATTCGAACAGACCGAAATGTGCAATGTGCGCCTGTCGGTTTTCGATAAAACCTACGAAAGCAATGACTTCAAGGAATCCAATTGGTTCATTTCATCGAATATTCAATTCGAGAATATCACCTTCGGGCAAGTTATGGTGTATTACTCCTACCCTACCGATTTCAATGCGGAATGCGTATTCAACCCCGAAGAGAAAGTGTTGCTTAACATTATAGCATACAAACTGTTAGAACATTTATTTAAACTAAATATTGTCAATTCCGAACTGTTGAATCAGAGGAGTATTTCTTTGGAAAAGCAGTCCGAATGGAAAATCCTTGTCGATTTACTCCATAAAACCGATCATTTGCTTTTTTCTATTATATCAAGAAAAATGATCAACTTACTGTTTTTCAAAGGAATAGACGAAGCGCGCCAAGTGTTTCACAAATTAGGCACATTCGACGAATACGAGAATCCATTTGCGGAAACCAACAGCCCATCAAAGAAGCAAGTCCTCGAAAATTCATACAATATGGGCGAGGAAATCTTTGAAATTGCTTCGAAATACCTTTCCGATGTCGATATTCTGCAATTAATTCAAAAATGGATGTATGAGGAAAAATCGCATTTCCTCGTTAAATCCCTATCCAATCCGAACACTCCTCTCAACGAAATTGCCGATGCCGTCAGGAGGTATCAATTGGTGAATCCTACTCGGGTGGACTTCGTCTCCCCCACCCAACGCGGCATCATCGCATCGCTCATTCGCCGATTCCTGACCGACCAAATTGAATTCATAAATATCGGCAAGCATTACATGGATATTGCCGATTTCAATGAGTTGCTCTCCCGATTGATTTTCCCTTCGGAAAGCCATGGAAAAATCGGCGGCAAAAGCTCCGGTATTTTCCTTGCGGACAAGATCCTGCGGAAGTGTTCGCAAGAGGACGAACTGCTTGCAAATATCAAAACTCCAAAGACATGGTACTTGACCTCTGACGGCATCATCAACTTCATATACTACAACAACTTGGAAGAAGTGATGGAGCAGAAGTATAAGGCCATTGACGAAATTCGATCGGAGTATCCATACGTGGTGCAAGCATTTAAGAACTCGCATTATTCGCCCGAAATGATGAACGGGCTTTCCCGCGCATTGGACGATTTCGGCGACAAACCAATTATCGTACGCAGTTCGAGCCTCCTGGAGGACAGGATTGGTTCCGTCTTTGCCGGCAAATATAAAAGCCTCTTTCTGGGGAACCAAGGCTCGAAACAGGAGCGATTGGAAGCGCTAATGGACGCAATATCAGAGGTTTACGCTTCGATTTTCGGCCCCGACCCCATTGGCTACCGCTCCGAAAAAGCTCTCTTGGACTTCAACGAAGAGATGGGCATAATGATACAAGAAGTGGTCGGCAAACGTTGCGGCAAATACTTCTTCCCTGCCTTTGCCGGCGTAGCCTTCAGCAACAACGAATTCCGTTGGTCGCCTCGCATCAAGCGTGAAGATGGCCTTATCCGCGTGGTCCCCGGGCTGGGCACAAGGGCTGTGGACCGCATCGGGGACGATTACCCGATTCTTATCGCGCCGGGGCACCCAGAACTGCGAGTGAACCAATCGTTCAGAGACATGGTCTGCTATGCGCCGAAATACATCGACGTGATCAATTTAGAGACTAACACATTTGAAACTATTTCGATTGATAGCTTGATTCGCGAGGTGGGCAATCGGTACCCGGGCATTAACGAAGTATTTTCAATACTTGAGGAAAATCATTTGCGCCGGCCTTATGGCGTCGGGATCGATACAAAGCAACACGATATTGTCCCCACATTCGAGAACTTCGTCTTAGGGACAAATGGAGTTAAAAAACTATACGCAGTTTTGCAAAAACTAAAAGAAAAACTACGCACTCCTGTGGACATTGAGTTCGCCTCGGATGGGAATAATTTCTACTTGCTCCAGTGCAGAGCGCAAAGCTTTGCCGGAGACGCTACTTCGTGCGAGATACCTCGGGACGTCCCAGAGGAAGACATTGTCTTCACAGCTGCCCAGCACGTAACGAACGGCAAAATGCCCGATATCCATTATATTGTTTATGTGGACCCGACTGAATACGCTAAGATGACCGAATTCAAGGATATGAAAGATATTGGAATCGCCGTCGGCAAATTGAACAAGATGCTTCCCAAAAGAGGTTTCATACTTATGGGGCCTGGGCGTTGGGGCAGCCGCGACGATATTAAAATGGGCGTTAGCATATCCTATTCCGATATCAATTGCACGGCGATGCTTATCGAAATTGCTAAAAACAAAGGCGGTTACGTGCCAGACCTTTCGTTCGGTACGCACTTCTTCCAGGACTTGGTCGAGGCGTCTATACGCTATTTGCCGCTTTACCCGGACAATGATGGTATTATTTTCAACGAACATTTCTTAATGAATTCCGAGAACATTCTCACACGTTTGCTCCCAGAGTTTGCGCACGTTGCCGATGCACTCCGCGTTATCAACGTGGCCGAAGTTGCAAACGGAAAGCTACTGCGTGTGATGATGAACGGAGACGCCGACGAAGCATTGGCCTACCTGTACAAACCGTCCGGCAAGATTACAGGAAACAAATTCGGCGCTGCGAAAACGCACGAACATTCCACCGAATCCTCGAAAATTGAATTGCGCAAATGGAGGAAAAACATCGTCGAGCGCATGGCCGAACAGTTGGACGGCGAGCGCTTCGGAGTCGAATCTGTTTATTTATTCGGAACCACTTACGACGAAACGGGCGAACCCGATGCCGATATTGATTTGCTGTTCGTGTTCGACGGCAGCCCGAGGGACCGCCAGGAGCTCCTTGTGTGGATCGAAGGTTGGGACATGGCTCTCCGCGAGATTTATTTCCAGCGCACCGGCTACAGGTTGGATAAGCTCTTAGACGCGATTCTGGTGGAACCGGAGCAGATTATCGAACTGAAGTATTATTCGGAAATAATCGACCCGAAACTAAAACGCTCGAAAAAATTAGCGCTGAAGAATGAGCAGAAATAGTGCGGTATGTTCTTGAAATATCTACAAATCCCCCAAACACCTTTGTCAAAGGGGGCCAAAGAACATAATTCGCGTAAGCCACTGAGAATATAAGAGATAGGGCTGTACTTAAACCCACGGGTTAACCCGTGGGTTGGCACAGAGATACTATTTCAACAGCCTCCCGAAACGATATAGAACCACACTTATGCTGTTTCCTGTACAACTGCCTCTGCCCTACCCAGTTTCAGGCGGCGAATCTTTTCGCGAAGTGGCGTTTCTATGTACTTGTAACTATAAGAAGATACGACGATGAGAATTGCGAGCGAAATATAGAAAATGGCAGTTTGGTTGAAAAGGCCAAGAAATACTAATGCATAATTGGCGAACATGAAAACAGGATACTGTAGTATGTAAATTCCATAGCTTGCTTCGCCGAGGAATATCAGTGATTTATGTTCCATTATTCTGGTCAGGATTCCATTGTTTGATGCCATGAAGACAATCAGCGGGATGAAAAACACAGCAAGCAACCCGTCGTGATAATTAAGACCGAATGAATATTTGAGTGCTAAAACTATTCCAACCAAACAGATAAGAACCGGTACATCCAGATTTCTCTTCAGATTCTTTAATCTTTGCATGAAAAACAAACCGGCAGCGTTGCCCAGTAGAAATTCGTTCAAGTGCATAAGCGGATGGTACATAGTATGGCCCGGGAAGACGCTGATACCATTATTGAACAATGGCGAAGTTCTATAGTTTAAAAAGATTTGCGTTACGATCCAAATTAAAAGCGAACCAATAACTATATATTTACATTGAATTCGTTTATATACCGAGTTGAATAGAATGGGAAACAATAAGTAAAACAGTATTTCGACACATATCGACCAACCGGGCAAGTTGAACCTGAGTGCAGTATTTAAAACCCATGATTGAACTGCAAACAAATCACACAGGATTCCGAGATAATTCATCGGCTGAATCGCAACAATGTGCCAGACGAACCACAATACAATTGCTAAGAAATAAATTGGATAAATACGGCCAAATCGATTCTGATAGTACTTCATCGGCGATACTTTTTCTTGGTTTCCATAGGCGATGATCATAACGAAGCCCGAGAGCAGGAAAAAGTAGCTCACGCCAACGTTTGCCTGCTCGAACAA
Organism: uncultured Hyphomicrobiales bacterium; assembly: GCA_964610885.1. GTDB lineage: Bacteria > Bacteroidota > Ignavibacteria > Kapaibacteriales > UBA2268 > CAZSWR01. Next base: position 90,649 of record CAZSWR010000001.1, read on the forward strand.
AAATGACAGAGATGGCAAATTGAAAGGAAAGATATTCTTTCCAAAATGGAACACAACAATAGATACCGCTGCGATAAACCTCGTAAAAGTGATTTGGTCAATTCTCATTTTTCATTCTTAATGGGATAGAAATAAATATACTCTAACTCAAGGGATATTATTCTTCTCTTTATTACTTTAATAAAAACCACGAAAAAACTATAACCGAGAGAAATTTGATTCGGAAGTTGACTAATTATTACTTGCAATATTTTATATATATCTTTTGTAAATGTTTGAGTAAAAGGATAGCGGCGGCCACTCCAATCAAGTCGGCCAGCCAATCAAATATATCGCATTGGCGGCCCGGGACAAAGTATTGATGAATCTCGTCGCTTGCAGCGTAAAATGCGCCGGTTAGCAATACAAATATCCGTGTGCGTTTCATTGGCGAATCGGGGCGAATACCCGTAAAAAACATACCGAGGCACACACCGAAGACAAAATAACCAATCGCATGGTATAGTTTGTCCTGTGCGTCGAAGCCCAGGTCTGGAATATTGACCTGCTCTTGGTTGGACGACCAATAAATCATAAGCGCTGCGAGCGGTGCCGGAACGAGATAAAGCAATCGGATTATTTTCATACTAATTCAAATGCTTTTGGTAAATACTCAATCAGTCTGCTTGCGGTAAGGCATTCGAGTGGGTTCAATTCGGCGAACTTGTCTCCGGCTGCCGAATGCAAGAAGGCCGCAACGCTTGCCGCCTCCAGTGGGGCGATACCGCGAGACAGCAAAGCTCCGATAATGCCTGAGAGCACGTCTCCCGAACCGGCAGTGGCCATCCCGGGGTTCCCGCCTGTGTTGAAGTAAGTCTTCCCGCCATCAGTTATTATTGTGGGAACGTGTTTGAGCAGAATAATCGCGCCCAATTCCTCGGCCCATTGTTTTGCGACCTCCAAAGAATTCTCTTCGATCCATTTTCTGTCCAGCTCGGTGATACGGGCCAATTCTCCGGCATGGGGAGTTAATACAATATTCTTCCTCAGTTCGGAGCGTTTCCCCACCAAGCGAAGCCCATCGGCATCGATGGCAATTGGCGTCGATTCAGGTATTTTTAGCAGTAATTCCTTGGCTAAATCAAGAGTTTCTTCGTCGTCCGTCAGGCCCGGGCCGATCACGACCGAAGATGCGGAATCGATATATTTCAGGATTTCGTGAAGCGATTTCCTCGAAATGCTTCCCGAATCCGTTTTAGTGCACTCGTGGACGATTATCTCCGGCAGAATGGCGCTGTGGCGCGTGGTGGTGAACAAACGGACATATCCCGCCCCTGAAGTGATTGCGGCATTGGCTGCGAGCGTGGCAGCACCGGCGTATTGTTCGGAGCCGGCTACGATCAGCACCGAACCATAGTCATATTTCGAGGACACTCTGGGACGCTTAGGAATAATTCGCTCGACATCATCGGATTCGAGCCAGAAGGCGTCCGCGACGGCAAGAGGAATGAAATCGGGCGCACCGAGACGCGCCACCTCGACGCGGCCACAGTAATCCGGCCCGTTGCGAAGAAGCATTCCCTGCTTGACAGAAAACATCGTTACGGTAAGGTCTGCGCAAAAACAGTTCGGAGCGGCAATGCCCGTCAGCGAATCAAGGCCGGTCGGGACGTCGATGGCGATTTTCAGTGCTTCCACTTCGGATAATTTATCTAAGATCAATTTGGGAACACCGTTTATGCTACTCGAGCCGCCCACGCCGATCATTGCGTCGATGATGCAGTCAAAGTTAAAATCTATTTGGGATAGGTCTGAATTTTGGTCAATATGAAAAGTCTCAATTCCGAGTTTTTCAATTGCCTCGAAGTTGGTGAGTGTTTCCTTGGTCATTTTTTCTTTCGAGCCGAACCAGAACACCTTGATATTCCTATCGAAGAGGTGGCGTGCGATTGCAAAGCCGTCGCCGCCGTTGTTGCCGCTACCGCAGAAAATACCAACTTTGGGTTCGACCTTACCCTTAGCGCCGAGCGAGCGGTTAAGGAATTCCGACAGACTTACGAATTCGGCGTCAATGATTTCGGCGGCCGAGCGAGCGGCATTTTCCATCAGGATGGCCGAAGGAATACCGTAGCGTTCGATGGCGGTCATATCGGCCAAGCGCATTTGTTCCGGTGTGAGTATGCTTTTCATTTTCAATTCCAATAAAATACTCAATGTACAAATATAAGAAAAAGCCGGCTCTCAATGGTAAATGAATAATAAATATTGTTGTTTGGAATTAATAAAAAAAGGAAAGGAATAAATAGTTTTTCCTCTCCTTTCAGCTGCACTTGTTACGTATGTGCTATCAATACTTTGATCAAAAGATCGATTTACTAAAGATCCCAAATACCTACTGCTTTTTCCATTTCAATGATTGACACAGCATAATTAAAAAGCGCTTCATAATAAGCAATTTGAGTTTCATTGTATGTGCGGCGTGCATTCAGTGCTTCGAGCAAAGACGTTTCCCCACGTTTATATGAATAGATTTTTCCTTTGAACACGTGTTCAGCTCCGTTAAGCAAATTATCTCTAAAGTTCTGAACTTGTCTTTCGAAAGATTTATAGTTTTCAAAAGCATTGACCACATCATTTTCAATTTGCAGCATTGTTTGCTTGTACTGTAGGTCTGCGATATTAGTTTCGTACTCTGCGGATTGCACTTCTCCTGAATATATATTTGAGAATTTCAATGGAATTGAAACGCCGGCCGTTATGCCCGCCGAAGGGAATCCTCCGGCAGTATAGTTATTAGCAAAACCAAGTTTGACATCCACATCGGTAACTCGTTCGGCTTCTGCATTCGCACGATGATATTTCGCCGATACAATTGCCAACGCGGCTGCCTTCGCATCGCTTCTTTTTTCTTTGGCGATGCGAATCATGCTATCCAAAATGAAATTCTTTTTGAAATCTTCGAACTCTGCACCGGGCGCGAGAATAGTATCAAGTTGCGGACTGCTTCCAACCATCAGGGAAAGCGCACGAAACGACCTGTACAACTCAATTTCCGATTGGAACGCTTCGTTTTGGAGCAAACCCGATTCCAATTTGCTTTGGGCGTAGTCCACTTCGGTAATGCTGCCGAGTGCGAATCGGATACTGTCGGCAATTGCAAGATCTTCCATAACGGAGTATGAGTTCTGTTTTACTTTAAAGATATTATCTTGTTTGAGCGCCTCGAAGTATGCAATAGTAGCATCAGCTCGAAGGCAACGGAAATAATCATCAAGTTTCGCCTTAGCCAAGTTTAAGTTAGCATTGGCATAATCCACTCTCGCGGATCTTTTCCCTCCAATTTCAACAGTAGTTGATAATTCCACATTATAACCATAACCGCTTCTTTCGCCGGATTCCCGATTCTCTGTCCAATCGAATGAAAGAGTAGGATTAGGAAAGATTTTTGCCGATTCGATCTGGGCCTCGGCAATGCTTACGTTGAATTTTTCAGCAGCATATGAATGATTGTGAAGCCTAACGAGTTCGAGGTACTCATTAAGCGAGATTTTTTTTGTGGGGATAGTAACGCTTTGAAAAGCGTGGGATTTGCATGGCGCAAGCAGAAAGGCGCACGCAATCCATGAGATACACTTCAATGCTAAGCCATGTTTTATCGTAACAATTCGATAATTGTATTTATTGGAAAATATTGACTTATCCATTTTTCGCCTCAATTCTTTTTTCAATTTCGAAATATACTGTGGGCAGGGCAAACAGGGTGATAATAGTGGCAAAAAGCAATCCATAAACGATCACAGTTGCTAAAGGCCGTTGCACGTCCGATCCAATATCCGTCGAGAAAGAAGCAGGCAATAGACCCAGTATAGCAACCGTAGCCGTCAGCAGCACCGGGCGGAACCGATGTTTCGATCCGGTGATAACTGCTTCCCTGAGGGCAACGCCTTTCTTCCGAAGGCTGTTGAAATGTGAAATCATAATTACTCCGTTCTGAATTGCCACACCGAGCAAAGCGATGAATCCAACTGCCGAAGAAACATTCAAAGTCATTCCTCTTGCATTAAGGGCCAACATGCCTCCAAAGAGTGCAATTGGTGCAATTCCCATCAGCATTGCCGATTGGCGAAGGCTTCCAAAAGCCCCGTAGAGCAGAATGAACATAATAGACAAAGCAATTGGGACGATGACCATCAATCGCGAGTATGCACGATTCTGATTTTCAAATTGTCCACCCCAAGTTATTCGATATTTCTCATGGTCATATTGCACTCCTGATTCAATATTCTTATGCGCTTTCTCGAGGAATGCGGTAAGGTCTATATCCCGAAGGTTAATTCTGACGGTCAGGTGTCTTTTATTCATTTCTCTTGTAATTGCGCTTGCTCCGGTAGTCATTTTGATTTCTGCCACTTGCGATAGTGGTATTCGGGATCCATCTGCGCTTGTCAGCAGCAGACTACCGATTTTTTCCGGTGTTGAGCGGCTGTCTTCGTTGTATCGGCAAATTACGTCATAGGATTTATTGCCGATGAATACTTGCGCGATCGACTTCCCCCCTATTGCGACTTCAATAAGTTCGGATACGTCGGACACATTCAGTCCGTATTGCGCAATTTTATCTCTGTCGGCAAGTATTTGCAGTTGCGGAGCAGGAGGTTCTTGGTCAATGATAACGTCTTCGGCGCCTTTGATGTCTTTAACGATCCCGACGATATTCTCAGCTATCCTTCGGGTTTCCGCAGGGTCGTCTCCATATATTTTGACAGCTAAATCGCTGTGCGCGCCTGCAATTTGGTCCATAACCATATCGATAATTGGTTGAGAGAATCCAACAGTGTAGCCGGGCATTTTCGAGATTTCATTTTGCATATCCTTTATCAAATCTGATTTGCGACGGCCGTTTTTCCATTGGCTGTATGGTTTCAGCCCAATCGAACATTCTATATGAGAAGTGGAAAACGATTCAGCGCCCTCGTCATCCCTGCCGTTTTGAACCATCACATAAGTAACTTCTTCGAATTTCATCATCCTGTGCCTAAGCGTATCACTCATCATTTTAGACCTGTCGAGGGAAATCCCTGGTGGCAATTGCACCTGAAGCCAGATTGATCCTTCGTCCAATTGTGGCAAGAAGTCTTTACCTACAAAAACTGTTAATGCAATTGCACCGAGCGTTGATACAATCAATAATGAGAGCACGATTTTCGGTTTCCTGACGAGTACTTCAGTTATTTTTTTATATTTTTCATTGAGTCTTTCCAACCACTTGTTTCTATACAACTTCTTGGGTTTCCGATAGGCAGCGAATGCCAAACCGGGCACAAGGAATACAGCGACAGATAAAGCACCCAGAAGTGCATATCCGACGGTGAAGGCCATGGGAGTGAATAGTTTCTTCTCGATGCGCTCGAAAGCAAACAGTGGTAAATATGCAGTTATGATAATGATTGATGAGAAAAATATTGGCTTGGCTACGTCAATAACTCTATCGCGAACAGAATTCAATTCAAGTTCGGACTCCGGATGGTCTTCCCTTTTCTTGAGGATTGTTTCCATCATCACTATTGCGCCGTCCACGATGATTCCAAAATCAATTGCCCCGAGCGATAGTAGGTTTGCAGGTATATCCGTTAGCTTCATTAAAACAAAAGCTATTAGCAATGATATTGGAATCGTGATTGCAACAATTGCGGCGCTACGCCAGCTGCCCAAGAAAAGAATCAGCACGATTACAACCAATCCGACTCCCTCCATTAGAGTGCGAGCAACAGTATGAAGCGTGGAATCCACAAGGTTTGCCCTGTCCATGAAAGTATGGATTTTAACTCCTTTCGGGAGTATATCATTGTTTAACTCCTCTACGGCCGTGTGGACATTTTCGAGCACCAGAGAAGGATTCTGACCTCGCAACATCTGGATCACTCCTTCGACGGATTCGGTATAGTCTCGATCTTTGTCGGTGAATCCGATGACACCTTTTCTTTCGAGGTTACCATATTTCAAAGTGCCTAAATCGCTAACGTAGATAGGAGCGCCTTTTTCGCTTTTCACAACGATTTTACCCAAATCGTTCAGGCCTTTTATCAGTCCGACTCCGCGGATAACGTAGCTAAGTTCGCCGCGGTTGATCATACTGCCGCCGGCATTGGAGTTGTTCTTTTCAATCTTTTCGGTAACCGACGAGAGGGTAAGGTTGAATTGCTCCAATTTCCTTGGATCAATTTCGATTTGGAATTGTGACGTGATGCCACCGAAATTACTTACATCGGCAACTCCGGAAATCTGTTTAAGTCTTGGAATAATAACCCATTTGTTGAGGTCTGTTAATTCTCTGAGATCCGAATTTTGCCCCTCGACAATGTATCTGTATATCTCGCCTGTTGGCGAAGTTAGCGGATTCAACTCCGGTGCTGCTCCGTATGGCAATTCAACTCCTGTCAGCCTTTCCTGGACTCGTTGCCTGGCCCAATAGTCGTCTGTACCGTCTTGGAATACCAGAATTACCGCAGAAAGGCCGAATGAATTCTTACTTCTCATAATATCTAAACCGGGCAAACCGTTTAGTGCACGCTCTATTGGTATGCTGATTTGTTGCTCGATTTCCTCGGCTGCCAATCCAGGCACTTGGGTTACAACTTGGACAGTTACGTCGGCAATGTCAGGATATGCTTCAATCGATAGTTTTGTCCATGAATAATAGCCCAAGCCTGATATCAGAACAAAAATACAGATGATTAACTTCCTGCGGTTAATAATTCGTTCGAATATACTTTTCATGTTATTTTGCCTCTATCAGATAGTAAGCGCCATCGGTTATTATTTTTTCGCCGGGTGCGACGCCGGAAAGCAATTCAATTGAATTTCCGTCGGTAAGTCCGCATTTGACCGGACGCTTTTGGAATCGGTTCTTGGATACTTCGACGAATACAAATGATGTATCTCCTGATTGCATCACCGACCTCGATGGCACGCACAAAGAACTCTTGACGTTGTCAGTAAAACGAACGCTGACGTACATTCCCGGCTTGATCATATAGTCAGAATTATCGCATTCGATAATGACTTGCACAGATCGAGTAGATTCGTCGAGCACTTCTCCCACATGGTATATTTTTCCACTTTTAGTGTTTTCGGGATTCCCCGATGGAATTATTTCGACAGTTTCGTTTACATTAATAAAAGATATATCTTTTTCTTTAACTTGGGCCACGACCCAGATCTTACTCATTTCCGCGACAGAGGCTTGCGGTTCCGCATCTTCCTTAATATATTGGCCAATAACAATATTGTTCTGGATTATCGTACCTTTGATCGGTGACCTAACGATGAGTGGCTGCCCCAACACAAGGTCTTTCGGATTGATACCAAACACTTTGAGCGATGCTTCGGCGCGTTCTTTTTCTTTGCTTTTCAATTCAAAATTTACTTCGGCCTCTTCTAAGTCTTTCTGCACTCCGACACCGTTTTTCATAAGATCCTGCTGGCGTTTAAGATTCTTTTGGGCCAACTCGTATTCCTGCTTCGCTTGGTGGTAGGCCTTTCCAGTTTCGTAGAATGCCGGGGAGCTGATTTCAAAAACAGGAGAGCCTTGGGAAACATTTTGACCTAAGTGAACAAATGATTTAGTAATCCTTCCGGCAAATGGTGATGCTATATTTGCATACGCATTGGGGATTGCTTTGACCACGCCGGAAACCGTTAGTTGCCTATCTCGAATTGTATCTTTTGCGTATTCGCATCTGATTCGGCTAAGTATTGAAGAAGAATCAGGAACAATAATACAGTCGTTTTCAATAAATAAGCTATCTGCCTCTGCTGGTTTAATTTCTTTTTGGCACGATACTGCCACAAGCCCTATACTGAGCATTAATATCAATAGTTTCATTTTATTTCTTTCTAAATATTTACATTAATTGAAATGCAGGCCGTTAATAATTTGAGTACTACTCATACAATGAAGTACCTGCAAATCATTATACCACATGCTTTGGGATTCTGCACTTGATGTGGATGTTCATCCAACATAGTATTATTACCAATACGAACCAATAATATAGATATGGCACAGTATAGAAACAACACTTTGCTCAAATGCAAAAAAACCTGAATAATTACTTTTAGTCCGAGAAAGAATTAAAATGAAAAAGGAGGTGCCCTGAGAGATTTTGGGCCTATGCACACAGCCGAAGTTAAATGATACATCTCAATTGAATTTACATTCAATTGGATATACCGAGGCAATACCAAAAGGCAAAAAACTGTGAATGCAAATAGATTAAGCATCAGAGTGTCCAGCTCGAAGTATTGCAACTCTTCTTTGCTATGGTGATGTTCGGGATTGGAAAAAGGATGCGAGTGGTAGTATTCAATACCTAAATACGTATGGAAGTGAGGAAATAGATTGGTAGATACGAAATAAAAGACAAACTGCACAAGAACAAAATATCTTAGAATTGTTCTCGCATGTTTTCTTATTTGTCTCATTATTCCCAAGTTTTTTCCCGACATTGTATCGCACTTCCTTGAAGTTAGTTGCAAAAAACCCAAAAAAGTTTCAAAGTAAATTTCTCTTGTATATTATAATGAAAACAAGAATTCTTGTATATCTTTCCTTTCATCATTTCGCTGCCCTTGAAAAATTAAGTGGCAGTCGCCACCTACAAATGAGTTTTCCACAACGTGTGTCAATGTGATTTTTTCTTCGTAAATTTGCAAGATTTAATTTTTTTGAAAATTAAAATATATTGAAAAATGAACGAGAACCAAAAACTAAGCAAACCATACTTGCTCGACGCAGCCGACCTGACACGCGAAGATACAATGCTTATCTTCGAGAAAGCTCAGTTCTTCATGGAGAACTACAAGACAGGCTCTAAATTCGATGATCTGAAAGGAGTTACTGTCGCGCTGGCATTCTTCGAGAATTCTACCCGCACTAAGCTCTCATTTGAATTAGCTGCAAAACGCCTCTCTGCCGACACACTATCTTTCCAAGCATCTTCTTCGAGCCTTACCAAAGGCGAATCGCTCATCGATACGCTTCGTACCATCGAAGCCATGGGAGTGCAGATGTACGTTGTCCGCCATAGCTCTTCGGGCGCTCCGCAGTTCCTTCAGGCTAACACAAAAGGCGTAGTGCTGAACGCCGGCGACGGCCGCCACGAGCATCCCACCCAAACGCTCCTCGACTCGCTCACGCTCTACAAACACTTCGGCCGGCTCGAAGGCCTGAAGATCTGTATCGTTGGCGATATTCTCCATAGCCGTGTGGCCCGCTCGAACATGAAGCTACTGCGCACAATGGGCGCCGAAGTAGCAATCTGCTCCCCCGGAACGCTGAGGCCCCCGCTGCAATACCTGAACGAAAACCACTATCCCATTATCGAGTCCATCGACGACGCCGTTGAATGGGCCGACGTGGCTTTGGTGCTTCGTTTGCAACGCGAGCGCATGGATTCCGGCCTGCTGCCGACGATGCGCGAGTTCACTAACTATTACGGCGTTTACCAAAGGCATTTCGAGAAAAAGCCAGGACTCGTCCTTCTGCATCCCGGCCCCGTTAACTACGGTATCGAATTGGATTACAACATTAGCCAATTCCCTAATGTACTGATCCAAACGCAAGTTACGCACGGAGTTTATATCCGCATGGCGCTACTTTCATTACTTGGCAAAGGCTTGAAATAATTACATTTTAAGCCTTTTTATTAACAAAGCCGTACCGAATTTTCGCTGCGGCTTTTTTTATTATTAAACGCAAGTTCCTGGAAAATCTGTGCGAGCGACGGAGAACTGTTGTTGGGTATTTGGTTCAATTTCGTTTTGTGTGGGTGCTGACCAAATACACTTATGAGTGAGTTGTTAGAACTAAAATGATATTTTACCGCGTAGCGGTTGTTGTATTGTAGTATTTTGTTTGAACTTATAAGCACGATTTCGCGTAGCGAATGTTTTATATGATTGATTTATCCATGAAGAGTATTATACAACAACCGCTCGCGCGGTATCAATAAGCAATTATTACTTTTCTTGAAGAAAAAAATTAGTATTGGTGACTGTACATCTTCAATTCGTCAATAGAACCATATTTTTAATATTCCTGAATATCAATCATTTTTGTTTACTCATACAAAGCCATATAGAGCAGAATAAGATAAGAAAGTATTTTTATTACCTGCCGCACACGCGCACAAAAAAGCCCTCTCCAAACGCGGAAAGGGCTGTTGAAATAAAATCGAATGAGCAGGTTTTAGTCCAAGAAATGGACGAACATGCCATCGCGTAGTTTCGGTTCGAACCACGTTGATTTCGGGGGCATGATTGCGCCGGCGTCTGCGATGTTCATCAGTTCGTTGACCGATGTGGCATACATCGAGAATGCGAGCACCATTTCGCCTGAATCGACTCTGCGTTCGAGTTCGCCAAGACCACGGATTCCGCCAACGAAATCGACGCGTTTGCTTGTGCGGGGGTCTTCGATGCCGAGAATTGGGTCGAGGACGTGTTTCTGGAGGATAGCAACGTCGAGCGATTCGACTGGATCGGGATTGTTCACAAGCGACGCGGGAGCGGTCATCATATACCATTTTTTATCGATATAAAGACCGATTTCGCCTTTTTTGGTGGGATGGGCTTGGCCATCTGTGGGGACGCAATTGAAGCCTTTTTCGCCGAGAAGTTTGAAGAACTCATCTTTCGAATGGCCGTTGAGGTCTTTCACCAAGCGGTTGTAGTCCATGATGTACAGGTGCGAAGCCGGGAAAAGCACGGCGAGGAAGTAATTGTATTCTTCGTTGCCGACGTGTGTGGGGTTGGCTTCGGCGCGTTCGCGGCCCACGATCGAGGCGGCTGCAGAGCGGTGGTGGCCGTCCGCTACGTAGAAGTAGTCAACTTTCGAGAGAATTTTTTCAACTTTCAGGCAAAGGTCTTTGTCGCGGATAACCCACGAAGTGTGGCGAATGCCATCGGCAGCGACGAGGTCGTTGTCCGGTTGCGATGTAATAACGCTATTGACGATTCCATTGATTTCTTCGTTGTCGCGGTACGTAAGGAAGATCGGGCCGGTGTGCGCGTTGGTAACGCGGACGTGGTTGCAGCGGTCTTCTTCTTTGTCTTTGCGAGTTTTTTCGTGCTTTTTAATGATGTCGTTCCAATAATCGGCTACGGAAGCGCAACCGACGAGGCCATATTGAGTGCGGCCGTTCATTGTTTGAGCATAAACATAGATATATTCGTCATCGTCCTCTACGAGTGCTCCCTTTGCGATCAGGTTGTCAAGGTTTTCTTTGCCTTTGGCATAGACCGATGGGTCGTGTATATCAAGTGCGGGATCGAGATCTATTTCGGGTTTTCCGACGTGCAAGAATGAAAGAGGATGCCCTTTTGCTTCTTCGCGGGCTTCGTCCGAATTGAGAACGTCGTAGGGTTTCGATGCAATTTCGCCGGCAAGGTCGGGGCGCGGCCTGAATGCTTTAAACGGTCTGAAAACAGCCATTGCTTGATCCTTTAATTTTGTTTGAAGTAATCCCAAATAAATACCGAAAAATAAACAAACTTTGCCACTTTCCGGTATTCAAAATTAGCAAATATTGCTTTAGAAAAAAAATATACAATGATAAATTTCATTTTTTCATTGAAATACATCCATGTGAAACGCAGTCCTTTTTCCCATACAAGAAATGTATTACGCAATATCATTGTAGGGGCGGGTTCCAAACCCGCCCAAGGAATGTCTGAACCGCTGATTTAGATGATTATTCTGATTGCTATTATTCAATGTCAGCTCCAATCTAACTAACTTCAAATTCCATGATTGGGTTGGCTTTTTCTTTTAGAGCCTGCCAGAAAAAGTATTGATTAGCCATCCCACGTGTTAACCCATGGGATCGATATAATCCATATCTCCTATATTATCAATGTATTAGCACAAACCTTTCTTTAGCCCCCTTTGAAAAAGGGGGTTGGGGGATTTGTCGATATTTCAATGACTTACTACGATGTATGCAGTGGGTTGAAGCCCATTTTTGCTAATTTTATACTATTTCAAAAAGTATCTAAATCAAATATTCATAGAAATCAAATAAATAATATTTATTTTTGTATTAACTGTTGATGCCCTTTCGAGGGTGCTTGGCATTTTCTAACATTGAACGCTAAATATCGCTATGAGAAAAACTAAAATTATTTGCACAATCGGACCGGCTACATCCGGCGTCGAGAATCTGACCAAACTCATCGAATGCGGCATGGACACTGCACGCCTGAATTTTTCCCATGGCAACCGTGAGGACCACCTCACGACAATTAATGAAATTCGCGAAGCCGCCAAGAACGCTCGCCGCGAAATTGCGATCATCCAAGACCTCCAAGGACCGAAAATTCGCACCGGCAAGGTGGAGGGCGGAGCAGTCGAACTCGCAGATGGCGCCCAATTCTCCATCACGAGCGACGACGTCGAGCTGGGCACTGCGCAAAGGGTCGGAACCACCTACAAAAACCTGATCAAAGAAGTGAAAGCCGGCAATACAATTCTGCTCGACGATGGTTACATCATACTCGACGTGGACAAGGTTACAGTTTCAGACATCGTTACGACCGTCCGCAAAGGCGGCATCCTCAAAAACAACAAAGGCATCATCGCGCCAGGGGTTTCCAGCTCTGCCCCATCGATGAGCGACAAAGACATCGAAGACCTGAAATTCGGCCTTGCCGCCGGCGTGGACATGGTCGCGCTGTCGTTCGTCCGAAGCGAACGCGACGTCATGGAATTGCGTACAATAATGAAACTCTTCGGCCGAACTGTGCCGATTATTGCCAAAATCGAACGCTTCGAGGGCTACGAAGACATCGTCGATATCATCAACGAATCGGATGCGATCATGGTCGCTCGTGGCGATTTGGGCCTCGAAATGCCCGCCGAAGACGTGCCCGTGCTACAGAAAGAAATCATTTCGAAGTGCAATTTCTATGGCAAACCTGTCATAACGGCCACACAGATGCTCGAATCGATGATTTCCAATCCGCGGCCCACCCGCGCCGAAGCCTCCGACGTCGCAAATGCTGTCATCGACGGTACCGATTGCGTCATGCTCAGCGGCGAAACCAGCATTGGAGCTTTCCCGTTCGATGCCGTCAAATACATGGACAAAATCATTCGCTCCACCGAGGAAAAGTATAAATCGAGGTCAAACCCATCCTACGACAAAGTAAAATTCATTTCCGAAGCGCTCGGCATGGCCAGCTGCACTATTGCCGAACAAATCGAAGCAAAAGCGATTATCACTGAAACCACGACAGGCTACACCGCCAAAAACATCGCCAAATACAGGCCATGCACGCCGATTATCGCCGTCTGTACTGACCCGGCAATCTCGCGCAGCCTTGCCATCGTTTGGGGCGTCAATGCCGTTACGCGGTCCTCGTCGTACCCAATAGAGGACGGCTCTCCGGCCTTCGACAAACTACGGAACTACTTCCCGTGCCTCGTGCCGGACTCTTACGTAGTCTATGTGGCAGGGCTTTCCGGCAGCCAAAACCAACCGAAAAACCAATTACGTATCGTAAAGGGTTAGGAATCTCTGCGGGCAGTATTTTGCCTGATGCACAACTGCGCGCATCGGTTAGTGGTTTTATGCTTTAAGCCCCAATTGTTCATTAAAAATTTGATATATTTGCTTTACCCTCATCCCCGGCCCTTCTCCCGACGGGAGAAGGGAGTAAAGAAAATTGTTAATGGGAAGTCCCTTTCGCCCTCTGGGAGAAAGGGATTTAGGGATTGAGGGTTTTTCTTACAAACAATTTGAGATATGAAAACACTATAAGTATTTGAAAACATATTGCTTGTCGTCTCGGCGGAGCAGCAAAGAAATAAATAAATGACAATATTCTCAGCAAATAATCTTTCTAAACGTTTCGACCGCGAAATGCTCTTTGAATCGCTCTCCATGGGAATGGAAGAAGGCGAAAGGCTCGGTATCATCGGCAAGAATGGTATCGGCAAAACCACTCTCATGCGAATCGTCGCCGGAATCGAAGAGCCGGACACAGGCGAAGTCATCTTTGGCAACAGCGTCCGAGTGGAATACTTGCCCCAGGCTCCTGTTTTTCAACTGGGCGAAACTGCCTTGGATTCCGTGATTAGCGCCAAGCCACAGGTGAGCGCACTGCTCGAAGAGCACAAACGAATTTGCAGCGATTTGGACAAACATTACTCCGCCGAACTTTCGACCAAGCTGGAACGGGTTACGCACGCAATCGAAGCCTCGGGCGGGTGGAATTTGGAGAATGATGCTAAAACAATGCTGACAAAGCTTGGAATAACTGATTTTTCTTTCAATGTCAATAACTTCTCCGGCGGCCTAAAGAAGCGTGTCGCTTTGGCCAAGGCTCTAATCTCCGACCCCGAATTGCTGATTCTGGACGAGCCGACGAACCATCTGGACGCCGATTCTGTGCAATGGCTCCAAGACAGGCTTATGGATTCGAAGAATGGTATCCTTTTCGTAACCCACGACCGCTATTTCCTCGATTCGATTGCCACGAGGATTATTGAAATCGACCAGAAGAGGATTTTCCATTTCCCAGGAAATTACGAAAAGTACTTAGAGAAGAAAGAAAACATCGTCGCTACGCAGAATTCCGCTCACGAACACTTGCTCAGCCGGCTCCGCGAAGAGCTTGCATGGTTGCAAAAAGGCGCCAAAGCCCGCCGCACAAAGCAGCAAAGCCGCATCGATTGGGTGGACAAAATGGTGCAAGAATCCAAACGCACACAAGAGAAAAAGATTAAAATCGAATTAGGGAAATCATTCATCGGCAGCCGAATCATCGACGCGCACAACATCAGCAAAACGATTGGCGGGAAACGGCTTTTCGATGATTTCACTTACGTGGCCAAACCCGGCGACCGCATCGGCATCATCGGCCCGAACGGTTCGGGCAAATCGACTCTGCTCAACGTCCTTGCCGGAGGAATCCAGTCCGATACCGGCACCGTCAAGCACGGCATGAATACCAAAATTGGATACTTCACGCAGGAAGTAACCGACCTTGTCGATGCGAATACTGTGATTTCTTCGCTTAAGGAAATTGCTGAGTATATCGACGTCGGATTGGGGCGCGATCGCTTCCTTACGCCTCGGGATTTGCTCAATAAATTCAACTTCCCGCCGAACCAACACGGCGCCTTCATCGGCACGCTTTCCGGCGGCGAAAAGCGTAGATTGGCGCTTCTGCGCGTCCTTATCGACAATCCCAACGTATTGCTGCTGGACGAACCGACGAACGATTTCGATATACAAACGCTCAACGCATTCGAGAAGTATTTGGACGATTTCTATGGCGCGCTCGTAATCGTGTCGCACGACCGTTCTTTCCTGGACCGCACTGTGAACGCTATTTGGGCTTTCGACGGAATGGGCGGCATCAAGGAATTCCCTGGCAACTACTCGAATTATTTGGAGAAGAAGGAAAGCCGTAAACAGTACACTATCCCCGCCGACAAAGGCGAGAACGGAAGGAAAGACAAGAATAATGATTCGCCGAGGAAGCTTTCGTACATGGAGCAGCGCGAATTGATGGCTCTCGAGAAGGAAATTCCAAAATTAGAATCCGAAAAGGCCGAACTTCACAGATTGCTATACTCCGGCGAGATCACTGACTACAAGCTGCTCGAGGAAAAAAGCCGAGAACTGACCGCCCTCGAGGAATCGCTCGACGAAAAAACTCTTCGCTGGATGGATCTGAGCGAAAAGGCCGATGCGCTGAAGTAAATCCAAGACTTCTTTCAACACAAAACATATATCTACAACGAAGCCTGCCCCCAATCGAGGACAGGCTTCGTTGCAATTGTTTGCTAATCGGCTTAGAGATTCACTCTGATGCCGAGCTGCATCTGCCAGCGGGAAGCAACGTCGCTGTATTGGTAGATGTTTGTGTATTTCGGATTGAAATTGATTTTGATCGGGCCAGAAGCATTGTTTTTGGTGCCCACGTAAGTAAGCATCGTAACAGAGTTGTAGCTAATGTATTCGATGCGGCCCCAATCGGAATTGAGCCAATTGAGGAAATTGACGAAATCGAGAGTGATTTCGACAGTTTTCTTATCGAAAAGCGGAACGATTTGCGAAAGCCTTAAATCGAACTGGTTGCGCCATTTCGCGCGGAAAGCATTGCGAGGGGCAACTTTTCCGCGGTAGTCTTCGATGCCTTCGATTTGCTTGATGTACTCCTCGAAAGAGGCCCAAACCTGCTCTTTTGTCGTACCGTTTGCGAGTTGAGTTTTGTCCAGGAGAAGCTCGACTTTCGGATCGTTTGGCCCGGTTGGGATATAACATAAATCGTTGTTCGTGCCGTATTCTGCGTTGTCGTTGTTCGCATTTCCATAGTACACCAACGAATACGGGCTGCCGGAACGGCCTTCGTAGAGCAGTCCAATCGTGGTTGCGAACCCATTTGCATAATTCAATCTGTACGAAGCGTTGGCCAGGATTCTGTGAGGAATATCATAATCCGATACTGCAAGTTCGGGATTGTTCGGATCCAACGAATAATTGTACTGCCAGCTGGAGATTGCGCGGCTGGACGAAGCATTGCTATTGATGTCCTTGGCGTGGCTGTATGTATATGAAAGATTGCACGAGAGGCCCGGAAGCAAGCCTTGCCCGAATTGTTTCTGAAGTTGGAAGGTCAAACTGTTTTGGAAGCCTTCGCTGGTGTTGGTCATCAGGATGACGCGATTGAATCGTGAAGAAACCGGAGTGTTACCATAAACCGGCCTGCCATCGATACGAAAAACTTGGTTGCCAGCGGTATCCTTCTGGTATTGGAGGTTAATATTTTTGTAAAGGACATCGTTCACGGTCTTGCCAAGTATTCCTTCAACGGTGAAAACGAATCCCTGAGGCAATTGGACATCAACGGCGGCATTTGCGCGGAAAAGCTGAGGCATTTTGAAATCGGGGTCTGTGATAGCGATTTCGCTTTTGAGAGCGCCGACGATCGGCTGATTATATGGATCAGGATTAAATGCGGGAGCGTCCTGGCCGGATACTTCGATGGCGGCAATTTCCATTCCATTGTTGGAGTATTGGTTCGAAATCCATACGCCGGGAGTACGGCCGGAGAACAGGCCGATTCCGCCGCGGAGTTGGATTTTCTTATCGCCAAACATGTCGTAGTTGACGCCCACACGAGGCGAGATTGCAACCGGATTCGGCAGTTTGTCCGTGGAATAGCCAGGGAATGCAGCTGCGAATTCGGGATTGAATTTCGGTTTCTCGGGGAAAGCGAACATATCGACACGGACGCCGGCTGTTAGTTTCAGCCTTGTATTGACGACCATTTCGTCTTGGGCATAGAATCCCAATTGCAAGTATGAGAATTTGCAATGGGGCATTAAATCATTCGAATCGAGCGAGTATGTGTGTTTGTAGCTGCTGGGCGTGCCGGCTGCCAATGCTTCGATATTCGAGAAAGAGTACGTCCCGAAATAGTCCTGAAGGTACAAGTTATCGAATGAAATGAATTGGTTCGATGTTCCGACTGTAAATGTGTGATTGTTCCAAAAGTAACTAAGGTTATCGGTAAATTCCACAATCCTTTGGTCCAAAGTATTTGCTTGCGAGTAGTTTTCAATACCGGCATAGACCTTGCCCGAACCCGAAGTGGGATAAAGACTCACCGACGGGAACGGATCGCCCTGAATGTCTCGTTTGTCGCTGATTGCGGTGAAGGCCAAACGCGCTTCGTTGGCGAAAAGGTTAGAATAAAGAGTGTTCAATTGCAACACGGTCTGGTTCTGCATACTTCTGTACATGTATTCTGCACCATCGAACGTGAAACTCGTCGCCGAACGGGACACACCGGACGAACGCGAACCATTAACGAAATTGTGCCTCAGCGTAAGTCGGTTTTCGTCGTTAAGGTTCATATCAAAGCGCAAGAACAGTTTAACGTCCTTCGTATAGGCAGTGTATCCGCCGTACCCACCGGGATTGTAGTTGTATTTTGTAACAAAAATATCTTTAATCTGTTGCATCGTCTCCTTCGAGACGGGAAACTCGTTGGTAAAATCTTCGCCAATCAGTCCGGCATCGGGCGATTGGTTGCGGTTTTTCATTTCTGCGCTGGCGAAGAAGAAAAGTTTATCTTTAATGATGGGGCCACCGAATCGGCCGCCGAGTTGGTATTCGTCGAAATCGGGATATTTGTTGTGTTTGCCGCTCGAATCGGGTTTCGGATTCAATCCCATGAACGTCTGGTTGCGTCCGAAGAAGAAGATTGACCCTTTGTATTTGTTGGATCCGCCGCGAGTAATAGCATTGATCAGTCCGCCGGTGAATCCGCCCTGGCGGACGTCGAACGGGGCGATGTTCACTTGGAATTCCTCGATAGCGTCCAGCGAGATAGGCTCTGCGCCGGCCATACCGCCGGGGGTTCCGGTTTGCGAGAGTCCGAAGGCATCGCTCATCACGGCGCCATCCACTTGGATATTGTTATATTTCGCATTGCGGCCGCCGACGTTCGAACCGTCGCCCGTTGATGACGTGATGAGCGGCGAGAGTCGAGTGTAGTCGTGGATGCTTCGGCTGATTGTGGGCAAAGCATCGATTTCCTGCGAGGTTACGTTTTGGCTGGCGCCGGTTCGCGAGCTGTTCATAATCTCGTTTCTTTCGGCCTCCACCACGATTCCTTTGGATTGTACCGCAGTTTCCTCCATATTAACTTCGAGGGTGAACTCTTGGTCGAGCTTCAGATAAATCTCCTCGAATACTTGTTTCTTTTGGCCGAGCATCGATACCGTAACGGTATATGGGCCGCCAGTGCGGAGTCCGACCAAATTGAAGCGGCCGGATTTGTTGGTCTTTTGGCCGGATTTTGTCCCGGTTGGTTCGTGGACGGCAACGACCGAAGCGCTCATAATCGGCTGGCCTTTCGCGTCGAGTACGACACCAGTTATCTTTGCAGTGGTTGCGCCCTGAGCCAATGCAATAGCTTGCGCACATACGAAGACAAACATGATCAGAAGAAAGTACTTCTTTTGCATAATAACCTTAATATTTTATTCAAAATGTAATAATTCACAATTGATTTATATAGCAACATTCATAGTAACGACTTCGAATGCTTTGCGCAAGTCTGCCGGGTCGATTTCTACGATGAATCCCCTTTTCCCGCCATTAATGTATATTTTATTGCAATTGAAAATTGATTCCTCAGCGTATATAGGCATCTTTGTTTTCGTACCGAAAGGGCTGGTCCCTCCGAACTGGTAGCCTGTGAGCTTTTCGGCTTTCTTTTGGTCGCAAGGTGCAATTTTCTTTTGGCCGAGCAATCTTGCCAATTCCTTCGTCGAGACCTCGCGGTCCCCGTGCATGAGCACTACCAACCCGCTTGAGCGGTCGTCCTCCATGATAAGCGTTTTGATAACGTTGTGCTCGTCCACGCTAAGTTCCAAAGAGGTCTGGTGCGTCCCGCCTTTTTCCTGATACTCGTATTGGTGCGCCACGAAATCGATTTTTGCATCGCGCAGTTGCCTTATTGCCGTCGTTATCGGGTAGTCCGGTTTTGCCATTTTATAACCAATCTCAATATTCATCAAAACATACTAAAATAAATAAATATTCCGACATAACCCAAAAAATGGTATCGGCCATAATTAGTTTTTTATCCACAGGTTTATGGCACATCGATTGATTGATAATATTTGTTTTTTGTGTGCGATCTTTTCAATACACTGTTTCACTATGAATCAAAGAATAAAATCTTTGCAATGTTAATTAATAAATATTTGTTTATAAACATTAGTTTTCATATATTTATTGATTTGTAAAATGTTGAAAATGATGTCAATTTCTTAGTAAAGAATGAAATAAATGCTGTCAAATGCCAAAATACTTATCGTCGAAGACCAGGTAATAATAGCCACCAACCTAAAGGTTTTGCTGAAACATCACCAATATGATGTGGTAGGCATCGCTGCCAATAGCGATCAAGTTTTCGACTCAATTTCAAAAAATCAACCTGACCTGATACTAATGGATATTTCGCTACCGGGCAAATACGACGGTATCGAAATAACAAATATCATTCGCGAGAAATATGATATTCCCGTTATCTACCTCACCTCGAGCAAAGATATAGAAATCATCGAAAGGGCAAAGCTGACCGGCGCCTATTCGTATATAATGAAAGACGCTACGCTCAAGGACCAACTGCCCGTCATGATCGAATTTGTGCTATACAAACACAAAATCGAACTCGACCGCCAAAGGGAGCGCATCGACATCGTGGAGAGCGAAGAAAAATTCCGCCAAATCGCCACTTCGGCCAAAGATGCCATTTTCTTCATAGACCACGACGGCACTATCTCTTTTTGGAATAAATCGGCTACAGAGATTTTTGGCTTCACCGAGAAAGAAGTGCTCGGCAAACAGCTCCACGAACTCATCGCGCCGGAGGAATACCGCGACTTCTACGAACGTGGTTTCTCGTTCAATAATTCCGATGAAAAGATCGACATCTTGGGCAAAACTCTCGAAATGCAGGCCTTCCGCAAGGATGGCAGCATCATCCCGATCGAAATATCTCTTTCGTCCGTTACGCTGAAGGGCAAACAATGCGCCTGCGGCATCATCCGCGACATTACCCTACGGAAGACAAGCGAAGAGCAGATGGAACGCCTCATCGAGGAATTGCAAATCTCGCGCGACGTCATCGAACAGCAAGTCAACGACCTGATTGTGCTGAACGAAAAAATTGCCGACTCCGAAGAACAATTGCGCGAAACAAACGCGAGCAAAGACAAATTCTTCTCGATTATCGCCCACGACCTGAAGAATCCATTCCAAGGGCTGCTCGGCTACTCAGAAATTCTGGCCAAAGACCTGCTCAATATGGATACAGAAGACGTCCAAGAGGTGGCCCACGACCTTCACGAATCGGCCCAGAACCTGTTTAAACTACTCGAAAACTTGCTCCAATGGAGCCGCATTCAGCGCGGAGTTATTGAGTACAATCCTGACGTGTTCACTCTGCACCAAGTGGCCCAGCTCAACGTTGGACTGGTCAACAGCAGCGCCGGCCAGAAACGTATCACCATCGAAAACCGTGTCGATCCCGACCTGATGGTTTACGCAGACGTGAATATGATTAACACTATCATTAGAAACTTGCTCACCAATGCTTGCAAATTCACCGATTTCGACGGCCGCATCGTTCTGACCGGCACTAAGATTTCCGATCAATTCGCAGAGGTCGGCATTATCGACAATGGCGTCGGCATCAGCAAGGAGAATTGCGACAAACTGTTCAGAATCGATTCGCAACTGACCACGCTCGGCACAGCAAACGAAAAAGGAACCGGTCTCGGGCTTGTGCTTTGCAAGGAACTAACCGAGAAAAACGGCGGCGAAATCCGAGTGGAAAGCACAATCGGAGAGGGAACGGCGTTCTATTTCACCATTCCCCTACCATCGGACAGCCTATATGCCGAATGCGAAGAAGATGAGGAAAGCAACTGATAAGATGAAAATGATTTCTTGGAATATTAACGGATACCGCGCCGTAACCGGCCAGAACCCAAGCAAACGATTCGATACGGTTACAAAAGAAAACAAACTGTTTTCGCTAATCGAGCGCGAAATACCTGATATTATTTGCCTACAGGAAACCAAAGCCGACTTGGAGCAGATCAACGAAGATTTGCGATGCCCCGAGGGCTACCACGCCTATTACCATTCGTGCTCATCGCGCAAGGGCTATAGCGGCGTGGCAGCGTTTTCGCGTGTTGAACCCCAAAATGTAATCACGTCGATTGGTGAAGAGCGCTTCGACCGCGAGGGCCGAGTGCTGGGCTTGGACTTTGGCGAATATATCGTCTTATCTGTCTATTTTCCTAAGGGCGAGGCCGAATCAGAACGCCTTACGTACAAAATGGAATTCTACGACGAATTCTTCCGTTGGGCAGCGTCGCTTGTCCAGTCCGGCAAAAAACTCATTATCGGCGGCGATTACAATACCGCACACAACGAAATCGACCTTGCTCGGCCCAAGGAAAACGTCGGCACGTCCGGCTTCATGCCCGAGGAACGGAAAAAATTAGATTTTATCACGTCCATCGGCTTTGTCGATGCATTCCGCCGCTCCCGGCCAGACTCAGTAGAGTATTCTTGGTGGAGCAATCGCGGCAGAGCACGCGAAAACAACGTCGGCTGGCGCATTGATTACTTCTTCGTTTCGGGGAATTTCTCGGGCGGCATCGCAGATTGCTACCATCTGACCGACCAACTCGGCTCCGACCACTGCCCAGTAGTACTTGAATTCAAGTATTGATAGCGAAAATCATTTCCATCCCCAAAGCATTACGATAGTGATGTGAGGGCGAGGTAACCTCGCCCCTACGCCGGATATGTAGTGCGATACACAAGTTTCATTCTTATAGAATGAATTGGGGGAATTGGCTTTGGTGGAGACTTTGCGTAATGGTTTTTAGAATACTACGAGAAAAATGACTGAATATTGAAATCTCTATGTTAAATTTCTACCTGTAGGGGCGAGGTTACCTCGCCCTCACTCCCGTTTGAATGAGATCAACATTTCGCCTATAGGTTTACATCGCGCCGGAATACGAATCGACATCAATGAAATATTCTTCCGTCGAGCTGGCATATTTCTCGTTGTATGCCGAAACAGCGTAGTCGAGATAGTGCTTCAGTTTCCTTCCTGATTTGTCATTTTCTTTAATGCTTTTGATCACAATCAAACGGCGATAGTAGCCACGGAGCATGTATAGCATTGGCGTAATTGGCCCGTAGAAGCGAATGGAACTCTCGGAGCGTGGCAGTAGCGACATCATTTTTGTGCATTTGTCGTGCACTTTGTCTTCGTCTTTGCCTGTGAACTCGATTAAAACAATCCTCGAGAATGGCGGGTACTGAGCCTTGGCACGGTTCGGAATCTCGCTGTGGTAGAATGCTTCGTAATCGCCTGTGATGGCATGGTATATCGCCGGGCTTTCCGGCCGGGAAGTCTGAATAATCACCTCTCCCCTGCTATTGCCACTTCGCCCTGCGCGCCCGGCCACTTGGGTTAGCAATTGGAAGGTTCGTTCGCCGGCGCGGAAATCCGGCGTAAATAGCTGCAAATCGGCATTCGTTACGCCGACCAGAGTTACGCGGGAGAAATCAAGGCCTTTGGCCACCATCTGGGTACCAACCAAAATATCAGTCTTTTCCTCGAAGAAGTCGCTAAGGATTTTCCGGTGGGATCCTTTTTTCCGCGTTGTATCCAAATCAAGCCGGGCAATTTTCGGGTCCTGCCCCCGAGCGATCAGCTGTTCTGTTAGCTCGTCTTCGATGCGCTCTGTACCGCTACCGATTTCTTGAATATTCTTCGAGCCGCAAGCTCCGCAAGACATGTAGGCGTTTTGCGTATGCCCGCAATAATGGCAAGCCAAGGTGCCGGTTGCTTTGTGGTACGTTAGCGATGTGGAGCAGTTCTTGCATTGAGGGATGTCCCCGCAGTCAGAGCAGATCAGAAACGACGAAAAGCCTCGTCGGTTCTGGAAAATGATTGTGCCCTCTCCCCTTTCGGTCCTTTCGGAGACAGCTTCGAGCAAATCGACTGAAAATGTGCCGACCACTCGGCCTTCGCGACGTGCTGAAATCATGTCTAATGCCTTGATTCGGGGCATTTCAGCATTGTCTGCCCTGTGCATGATCCTAAGCAGTCGATACTTACCCGTCTCGGCATTGCGGAATGTCTCTATCGATGGAGTGGCCGAACCAAGCACAACGGTTGCCTTTTCTATCTGGCCACGCATCAGCGCGGTGTCGCGGGCATTGTATCGCGGCGCGGGGCTGTCCTGCTTGTAGGTCGGTTCGTGTTCTTCGTCAACGATTACCAGCCCAAGGTTTTGCATTGGGGCAAAGACAGCACTACGCGCGCCAATCACAATCCGAGCCTCGCCGGTGGAGATTTCGTAAAATGCTTTGGTTCGCTCGCCGGGCGACATTCGGCTGTGCAGCACTGCCACGCGCTCGTGGAAAGCATTGCGGAAACGATCGATAAGCTGTGGCGTTAGAGAAATCTCCGGTACCAGCACCAATGCGCTTTTCCCGTCGGCGAGTGTGCTTCGTATTGAATGCAAATAGACCAAGGTCTTGCCGCTACCAGTAACGCCAAAGAGCAGATACGGGGAAAATTGCCCGCTTCTGACAGCTTCGGCAATCTGTTCGTAGGCCTCGCGCTGTTCCTTCGTCAGCCGCAGTTCGATTTCGTTCCTTTTCGATAGTCTGAATCCTTCGTCTTCGGTGCTTTCCGAATAGACTTTCTCGGCGGCTAAGTACCCGTCGGCAGCCAATTGTTTAAGCATCTGCGGCTTGATTCCCGCGGCTTCGCCTATGTCGTTCGGCAGAATGAGTTTCGGCCCGAATCCGGCCACGTCCGCAAAAGCAGAAAGAGCCTTTGCCCTTTTCGGATACTTTTTCGCAAGTTCGAAACTTGCAATTTCAATTGAGTTTTCGTTCAGGTATTCGTCCGAAAGCCTGTATGCAGTGATTTTCCTGGCGTCTTGTAGGCCTTCGACGGAAGTGTCCAACTCGGCCAAGCCGTCTGTTTCCAAGTATGAAAGAATCAAGGCGACAGAATCGATCCTCAGTCTGGATTCGAGGAATTTCGAGCTGAGCCATGTGCCCGATTCAATTAATGCCTCCAGAAGTGCTGCCCTTTTCGGCGCTCGGAGTTTCAAAGCTCGAAGTTCGTCGTTGGTGATTTCTCTCGCCACGCGCGCCCGCAGTACGCTTTTGGCCGAAAGCGAAGATGGAATCACCGCCCGAAGCGCTTCGCCCCACGAACAGAAATAGTAATCGGCTATCCATTTCGTCAGTTGGAGCATTTCGGGGCTTATGATTGCACGTGTGTCGAGCAATTCGGTAATGCTTTTCAGAGATTTGAGGTCGGTATGCTCCGGTTCCTCCACGATAACGCCGGTAAGTGTGCGGCGCCCAAAGCTGACCAAGGCCCGGCGGCCGGCCAAACTCTCTCCGACGTTCGCATTTGCTTTGTATGTAAAGAGTTGCCGGACAGGAATTGGAAGGGCGATATTTACCAATCTGTCCATTCGTTCGGCTTACTTCAAAAGTTTAGTAATCATTTCCGTCAGGTTTTTTTCCATGTCTTCTTCGTATCCGATAAACGTTCCGGCCACTTTCCCTTTGCTGTCAATAATATAAAATGTCGGCCAGCCCGTAATATGGTAAGCATCCGGCAACGATGCCGAGACCAGAACAGTTTCGTAGCGCATTGGAATGCGTTTGAGGAATTTGGGCAGCCTAACGAGGCCCTTTTCGTTGTTGTCCCGGGAGTTTATGCCAATGATTTGGAATTTTTCCTTTGGAAACTTGGCGAGCAGCTTCTCCACTTCGGGAAATGCCTTCACGCACCAAGGGCAGTTCATGTACCAGAAGTCGAGTAGCGTGATTTTGCCATTGAAATCAATTTTGGTATTGGCCAGGCCGTTTTGGTAATTCTTGCCCTCGATCGCAGGGGCAGCGGTTCCGGCTACGAGCAATTCGGGCTTTGATTCGGCCGATTCATTTTCGTCGTAATCTTTAATTGAGCAATCGCTGAGCTGCTTGCGCACGTCGAAATCGTCATTGCCGATATTATCTAATTCAATGTCCGAATAGATAAACTCTTTGAAAGAAAACAAGCCATCGACAGATACATTATTCAGTACCAGAACAGGAAACATCTTCGATTTCGATACGACCAGATGGTTCTCCAAATCTCCGGCAGTCGTTGTTCCTCTGAATACCATGTGGTAACATTGCTCGGTGCCGATGACAGTATCCGCGAGCATTTCAGCTTTCAAATTGCTTTGCTTCGAAATTGTTTCCGGACGCAAAAATTCTGTATAGACGCAGTAAGAAGCATTAGACGGCATTAGCGCCCAATCTTGGCCCTTGTGCGGAAAATACTTTGTTGCAGTTTTTGTCTTCGCATCGGCTTTGTAGATGTTTTCGAGGTCATAAATCCTTATAATGCCAAGCTCTTCGGGACTGTCTGTGGCATAGCCCAACTTCCCGCCAATTATTGTATCTTTCGCATCGCGAAGCATTGCTACCATGCCCTTGAAGGCTATAGTATCGTCTTTGCTGAGGCTTTTGTAGCGGAAAGAGCAAGTATATGAAATGCTTTTGTGCGAACTGATTCTCGCTCTCATTTCGTTTAGGACTTCTGCTGGTGTTTGGGCCGAGGCAATGCAAACGGCGACGAAGAGCATT
This sequence comes from uncultured Hyphomicrobiales bacterium, assembly GCA_964610885.1. Lineage (GTDB taxonomy): Bacteria > Bacteroidota > Ignavibacteria > Kapaibacteriales > UBA2268 > CAZSWR01. The sequence continues at coordinate 116,913 of CAZSWR010000001.1, forward strand.
ATGATAATTAGTCTGGTACGTATCATTTTGTCGAACCTATAGGTCAAATTTCTAAAATCATTAATAAATTGAATAAACTATGCCTAACTGCATGGTCTGTTTGACTTGTGTATGAACCGACTGGCTGACGATATGCAAAACAATCGCATTGAGGTTCACGTTGAAATACTTGCTGATTCGGGCTGTAAGAGTGTTTTCCCAGCGCACATCCCAAATATCGATAGGGCGAAAACGGCCAAAAAGTTTGAGGCTCGTCGCGAACATAACATTCTCTTCGATGTGCCAATCGAGAGTTGTTACAGATTCGATACCAGTTTCCAAACGAAAGCGTTTCGTGGAATCTCCAGTGATTGGGTCTTTGGTGTAGTTCAGGAATTTGTCTGTGAAAATCTCTTGGAAAGACACACCGAGGCGAGTCGTGAAGCCTTTTATTTTGTTATAGGCAAACCCAACGGATTGGGTTAAGTATGCTGGATCGCAAAATGCGGCTGTTTGTTGGATTGGAGTCTGTTTGTAATCATATCCGTTCGCCACCAAGGTTCTGAACGAATTGCTGAAGAAAGGATCCAATTCCCAGTTCATTTTATACGTTAAAACGCTCTCCAAAAACAGGTCATTATCGTTGTTGCGGAATTCTGAATCATCGATTTTCGACATACCAAATGCAAAATTCAGGCGATTGGCCACGGCCCATTTCTCGGAATCGTAGCGAATACCAAGTTTTGAAAAGACTGACCAAGTTACTGAATTGTCGCCGCCTTGGGACCAATTGGTAAGAGACATCTGGCTGGCATTGAGGCCCACAATCGCCGTTGGCGTCCATGGCTTCTTCGCTGTAGTATCTTTCTTTTGCGTACTGTCCGGGGCAACGGCTGCAATAGCCGGGCATAGCCCAAATGCCCAAAGAGCTATAGTGAAAACTAAGCCTGCAATTCTTTTCATTCTTCACCTCATGCAATCATTCAAAACCCTGCGCGCAGCTTTGCGAGTCCGCGCACAGGGTTTGTTAACACAAATCATTACGCCATCAGCGAGCAAATCGACGACACATTGATCATGTCGTCCACGCTGCAACCGCGAGAAAGGTCGCAATATGGCTTGGCAAGGCCTTGGACGATAGGCCCGACTGCTTCGGCACCGGCCAAACGCTCGACGAGTTTGTATCCGATATTCCCTGCGTTCAAGTCGGGGAAAATCAGCACGTTTGCCTTGCCGGCGACGGGCGAACCTTTGAACTTACGTTCGCCAATCGAAGGTACAATCGCTGTATCGAGCTGCATTTCGCCATCGATCATCATATCGGGTGCTTTTTCTTTGGCAATTTTCGTTGCGCTTTTCACTTTGTCCACGAGCGGATGGTCTGCGCTGCCGTTCGTCGAGAACGAAAGCATTGCAATGCGTGGATCTTCGCCGGTGATTGCCTTGAAATTCTTGGCAGACGTTACTGCAATGTCGGCAAGTTGGACGTCTGTCGGGTCGGGATTGACGGCGCAATCGCCAAAGCAGATAAGCTTGTCTGGGAAGGCCATTATGAAGAAGCTCGACACAGTCGAAATCCCCGGTGCGCAGCCCACAGTGAAGAGCGAAGCGCGAATAATGTCGCCCGTGGACGAAACATTGCCGCCCAAAACGACGCGCACATTACCAGTTTCGAGCAACATGCCAGAGAAGAAGATCGATTGGGACATCATTTCTTTTGCTTTTTCGGCGGTCAAGCCTTTTGCTTTGCGTTTTTCGTAAAGTGTATTCGAAAAACCATCCAGAAGAGGCGACTCCAATGGATTAATTATCTCGACGCCTTCGATATTGATTTGGTTGTCGTTCGCCACTTGGCAGATCTTATCTGGATCGCCGACGAGGACCGGTTGGGCAATTTTGTGCTCGAGGACGTACGCAGCCGTTTTGAGCGTGCGTGTGTCTTCGGCGTCGGGGTAGGCAATGCGATAGTTGCACGATTTCGCCCTTTCGCGCATTACTTCGGTGAAATTGTTCGTAGCCATAGATTTCCTTTTACTAAGTATAAATTATAAAATTACCATACTCTCGGGAGGTCGTTGACTACGCGGAAAGTGTCGCGTGCCAAGATTAATTCTTCGTTTGTGGGGATCACGTAGATTGCCACTTTGCTGTCGGCCGCGCTGATGAGCGATTCCTGGCCGCGGGGTGCGTTTTCGTTCTTTTCGTTGTCCAGCTTGACGCCAAGGTACTCCAAATTTTCGCAAACCATTTTGCGAATAAGAGGCGAATTCTCGCCAATGCCCGCTGTGAAGCAAATCGCATCGCAAGCGTTCATTTCGGCCATGTACGAACCAATATATTTTTTAATTCGAATTGCAAACATATCGAGAGCGAGCTTCGCGCGTTGGTTCGAGTGTTCGAGCATCTCGCGTTCGAGGTCGCGCATATCGTTCGAAATGCCGGAAATGCCGAGGACGCCCGATTGTTTGTTGAGCATATTGAATGCATCGGCGACAGTGATTTTGTCTTTGCGCATGATGTATTCGATGATAGCAGTATCGAAATCGCCGGCGCGGGTGCCCATGATCAGACCTTCCAGAGGCGTCATGCCCATCGAAGTATCCAATGATTTGCCGTTTTTGATTGCGCAGGCCGACGAGCCGTTGCCCAGGTGGAGCGTGATGATATTTGTATCGTCAACGGATTTGCCAGTCAGGCGGCGATAGCGGTATGCGATGTATCTGTGCGAAGTGCCGTGGAAACCATAGCGGCGCACTTTGAGCCTTGTGTAGAGTTCGTAGGGAATGCCGTATAGATAGGATGTTTCGGGCATCGTCGTGTGGAACGATGTATCAAAGACTCCAACCATTGGCAAATCCTTGCCGAATACGTCGCGGGCAGCTGTAATACCCTTCAGGTTGGCAGGATTGTGTAGCGGAGCCAAATCGATCGAGGCTTCCATTTGTGCAATAACTTCGTCGTCAATTTTGACTGATTTTTTGAATCTTTCCTCGCCGTGCACCAAGCGGTGGCCAATGGCATGAATGTCCTGAAGGCTGTTCAGCCCGGGGATAGCAGTCTCGGGCGAAGTGATCCAAGAGATAGCGTGCAGAAGCGCGTCCCGGTGGTCTTTCATCTCCATTGTGCCCTTCACGGCCGGCTTGCCAGTTACTTGGTATGTGAAGAGAGCATCGCCGCCGATACGCTCGACCAAGCCTTTGGCAAGCATTTCGTCGGAGTCGTTGTGAATCTTGTTCTCGTCGGTAACGATGATTTGAAATTTTAACGACGACGATCCACAGTTCAATACGAAAATATTCATTGTACAACCTTTTGTTTAATAGTTCAATATAATACTTTATGTGTATCTCTTTAATAAAAATCAACAATTCACGAAATGAACAAAAAGCAAAGATACGAAAAGAATTAACTTTTTCTGTTGTGGAATAGAACTATTTTTTCACATTGTTAAACAATACTATTTCCAAACAAAACAAAGCAGTAATTCTTTGCAATTCATTTCTTTGAATACTTTATTAGTGCATCACAGAACCAATTGGCAATTGCCTGTCTGTTATTCTTTTCGATGAACCGGACCTGATTGCGTTTGTTCTGAATATTGCCTAATTCGACGTAAATTCCGGTAGGTTTGGTTTCGCGCAGCATAAGCAGGTTGCGAGCCGTAACAGTCCCTTTGTATCCACGCCCGGGTTGCGATGCGTCGTATTTATTTTTAATGTGATTATAAACAGATTCGGCAAGAGCTTTCCCTTCGGAACTACCTGGTTTGAAGTAGAAGAAAATGTCCACTCTTTGCTTTACCACTCGCGAATCCAAGTGGATCACAATCAGTTGCTGCAATTTTGCAGTTTTCTTATGTTTTTCGTACAATTCATTTACGATAGAGGCTCTGGCAGTCAACCTTTCTTTCTGGTTTTCGGATATTGCACCGCCGCCGTAGTAATACTCTTTATCGTCGTTGCTGAGGAACTGATCGTCCCGGATGCCGTCATTGTCGTCGTGTACGAGCACATAGACAGTGGCGCCGTGTTGGAGCAATGCTCTGGCCAATCGCAAAACGACGTCGTAGGCGTATTCATCTTCGCAGAGGTCATATTTGCCGATGTGGCCGATTGCGCCGGGGTCCGGCCCGCCATGGCCGGGATCCAGGTAATAGACGCAATCCTCCAAAGAGTTGTCGATTTTGTCGATCTTTTTATATTTATCGCCGAGGAATGGTACTCCATTGCCTTTTTTCTTCGATTCGCCATTCTTTTTTTTGTCGTCGCTTTTCGAATCGTCTTTCTTCTTGGCGGAGTCCTCGGTCGATTGCCTTTTCTTTTTATCTTTCGTTAATGGTTTTTTTCGTGGAATTGGGGCGAATGTGGAGTCGGCATCTTCCTTTGCTGTTGGTTTATCCGAATCGCAGGCCAGCAGATAGACAGGAACCCAAATCTGTTTGCTTTTCTTATAGCTATTTGGCACCAGCCCTGCATCGAGATATTTGCCATTGAGTTCGTCTATTTTCAAAGCAGTCTCTTTGGAAATGCCCTCGACAGAACCTCTGATACTTTTACCATTGTACTGATAGATTTTTATGGGTAGCCGATAAGTCTCGCCCTTGAGCAGTCCACCCTTTTTGTCAAACTTTTTCGGGTTCAATTCTTTGAAAAGTGCGATATTTTCTTTGTCTGCCGGGAGTTTGTAGCGGTTCAACAGCACCGATGTTCCTTCGCCAAGTTTGGGTTTGACCCTGACGTATTTCGGGCCTGCTAACGCAATGTTAGTCATTGCATTAAATACAGTTAGCATAATTGCCAACAGAGCAGCCTTGCAAAATAATCCCTTAATTCTATGTCCCATTTGCTGTAATTTCTGCTATCAAAAACAAACTCTGCACTGCCCTGGCAGCGTATCGATTTACAAAAATAAAGATTAAAGTATAAGAAAACTAATAAAACGATGAACTAAAAAAAAAATATTCTAATTTATATAAAACATAGCTGGTACGTTGATATGCAAATTTTGAAGGCAGCAGATACATTTACTAATTAGTTATATTGTATTTGGGGAAGTTTAGTATCGTTTTATATGGATAAGTAATTTACATGATCGAACCTCCCATTTTATCCCTTCCTTATTAAGGCAGGGGAAAGAAATCCTTTGCTTAGCGAAGGGTTTCTGGAGTGGTATGTAACTTGAGAAGCGAGTTGAATATTTTAATGTTTAATTGATACTATTTCATACGCGGAATTGAATCTGCACTACTGAAAATATCATTTTTTTAAACGGCGATAGGTAGCATTACGGAAAAGGTTGAGCCGCAGCCGGGAGCGCTTTCAACGCGAATATCCCCGCCATTTTTCATCACGAACTCTTTGCAAATAATCAAACCCAAACCGGTTCCTGTCTCGCCTTCGGTTCCTCTCGACGAAGATGAATACTCGATTCTGAATAACCGTTCGATGTATTGCTCGTCCATTCCAACGCCGTGATCCTTGATCTCGATTTGAATTTGTTCGTCGTACTTCGAGGCAAATACCTCTACTGTGCCGCCTCTTGGAGTGAATTTTCGAGCATTGGAGAGCAGATTCCTCAGCACCATGTAAATCATCCAAACATCGGCCTTCGCGGACAGGTCTGGATCGATATAAGTGATTAATTCAATTTCTTTTTTTGCAAAAGAATCCCTTTTCTGTTCGATAACGCTTTCTATCAAATCAGAAATTTTAGCTTCTTCGATGTTTAGGTTGATTTGTCCTATTTGGGAGCGAGACCAAATCAGTAAGTTTTCTAAGAGCTTGAAAATGTTTGCCGATGCCTTGCTCATCTCGACGGCTAATTCGTTGATTTCGCTGAGGGAAAGATTGTCGAAATCGTCAGTGAGCATATTTGTTAGGTTCTGGAATGCTGAAATCGGATTCTTCAAATCGTGCGAGATTATCGAGAAAAGCTTGTCTTTGGTCGAATTTAATTCTTTCAGTTGGTCGTATGAATTCAGAAGCTCTATTTCGGCATTCTTGCGCTCGGAAATATCCTTCACAATCAGAAGCACCCATTTCGGTTGGTCTTTGATCCGAACAATTTTTGCATAGACTTCGACATATTTGCTGTTGTTCATTTCGGTCGTAATTGGCAAGACGAAACTCTCAACGAATCCATCGGCGATGAGTTGGTGCCAAATGTGCGCAGCGAAGCCCATATCCTTCGGGAAGATCATATTGCTGAAATTCGATACGCTTAATTCTTCTACGTTCGACGAGTCGCAGATTTCGAGCATTTTGTCGTTGCAATTGATTGGTTTGCCGTCCAAGGTTAGCAGCGCAATGCCATCGGGCGACGTTTCAAAAAGGCTTCTGTATTTGCTTTCGCTTTCGGCGATCGCATGTTCGATTGTCTTCCTTTGCGTTACGTCCCGGACGGAAAGCACTCCGCCAATGTATTTGCCATTCCGGTCGAAGTATGGCTTGCCGAGGCCTTCGATCCACACTTTGCGGCCATCGCGCGCCCGCAACAGAAACTCTCCTTTTTGGACGTGTGGCGTATATGTACTTTTGACGTACATTTTCTGCAAAAGAACTGCGAACTGCGCATCGACGAATTCCCAAAAGAATTTGCCAATAGCATATCCTTGGGTGTATCCGAGCATCGATTCGATAGCCGGATTGATAAACACAATCCGCCCGAAGGAATCGGTCTCGGCCACGATATCGGCGATATTTTCTGTTACAATATGGAGCTGTTCGCGGCTATGTTTCAGCTTGAGTTCTTTTTCTTTTCTCTCGTCGATATTGTCCACAAACCCAATGATACTCTTTTTTCTTCCCATTTTGTCCGGGATGACTTTCAGCGTCAAACGGCTCCAGAAGTATCCGCCATTGGGCTTCTTAAGTTTCGTCTCGAGAGTGTATTTCTTTCGGGGTTCCATCGACTGTATATCGAAAACCGCATCGGAATCGCTAAGGCTGAAAAGAGTAAAAATATTGTTGCTGCAAGAGAGCAAGTCATCTATCGATGAGAATCCGAATAGCTCGGCGAATTCGGAGTTTATTTCTGTTATTTCGCCATTGATGTGCGCTTTGAAGACACCAATTGGGGCATCGTTGAACAAGAAGTTGTATTTAAGCGAAGATTTGAAGCTGTCGTGCTCGGCGCGGCGCAGACGAGTAATATCAATAATAGTCCCTACCAAGCGCCCGTTTGCCGAAGTGCAACAATTAACTTGGTAGGCCATTTCGCCAATTGTGGCGCAACCAGACGATGGGCACGCCCTACCCTTTTCAATTACTTTCGCTATTGAATCGATTGCGATTAGCGATTGGAATACTTCTTTATTCTTCCCAGGGCTTTGGCCATTGGGCAACAGATCGAAACCGCCATTCTCTGCGCTCTCGAATACTATAACAGGAGATAGCGAACCGATAATTGGATCGTTATTGATAAAACAATTTCTATTATCTAGCACTTCCAAAACCTCATCACCATTCATTGAATCCAATTCAATATCAGAATCTTGGAAGTTCAAAGGACTCGAAGTTTTCATGGGAACTAATTTTTGCACTAAAACATAATACGAAGTTAAGATTTTTTTTGACTATTTCCAAATAAATGCGATCAAATATTCTCTTATCATATTGTATTAAAGAGCATTAGAACAATTCATTTGTCTTGCGCAAATATTTGTCGTCATTCCCCAGAAAATTAATAAAACAACATCGGGATGCAAATATAGCAGCAGCTTAATTTCTAACACCAGGAAATATGAAATAATCTTCATCTTTTCTTTCATTATTGAGCTGCCCTTAAAAAACAAAGTGGCAGTCGCCACCTATTTTATTCTGGATTTTCCTCGCCGGTTGCTATGGGGAAGCGAACGACAAACCGCGTGCCGACGCCGCTTTCGCTTTGGACCTCGATCGTCCCGCCCATCATTTCGGTAAACCTTTTGGCGAGCGAAAGGCCGAGGCCCGTACCCTCATAGTTACGGCCGATTCCTTCGCTCACTTGCCTGAATTCCTCGAACACATGGTGAATGTTTTCTTTCGATATTCCAATTCCTGTATCTTCCACTTTGACAGTTGCGAACCAGTTGCCAGAGATATATTCGCGTGTAAGATGCACGGAGATTTCCCCGGAATTTGTGAATTTTACGGCATTATTCAGTAAGTTATTTATGATCCCGATGAAAAACTTCTTATCAATTTTTGCTTCAATATTTCTGCTTTCAATTTTGCAGATAAGTGCAATACTTTTTTGCTGAGCCAAGGGATAGAATAGATTTACAACCTCCTCGATTGGTTCGGAGAGAGACACCACGGCGAGCTGCAAATCGTATTTATTTGCTTCGATTCGGCTAATGTCCAAGATTTGATTTAAGGTGTCGAGCAATCGTTTCCCACTTTTGTGTATCACCATTGCAATTTCTTTTGATTCTTTATCATTGGCCTCGTCGGCAAGAACTTGGGCAAACCCGAGGATGCCATTGAGCGGTGTTCGTATTTCGTGGCTCATGCTGGCCAGGAAGCTGGATTTGGAGCGGCTGAGCTGCTCGGCGGATTCTTTTGCGGCAATTAGCTCGCGCTCAGTCTGTTTCCTAAGGCTAATATTCCTCATTATATATAAAGTGTTTGTATATAAATTCATTGAGACTGATCTCGAAATACTTGCACCCACTTCGATATAAGCTCCATTCATATCGACTATTATAAACTCTGTCGAGACTTGCCATTCGCTTGCACCATTGTATTGCCGCTCCAAATCAGCAATTGCAGCTGCTGATTCGGCCGGTAGGAAAGCATCGAAACGAATATCCGTATTGGTATTCTTATCGTTTTCGAGTTTTACCAACTTAAAAAAGCTCGGATTCGCATATTCAATAAAACCATTTTTGACGAATACAATTGCATCAAATGCACTATCGATTAAGTTAAAGTATTTTCCTCGCGTTTCTTGCATTTCTTTGATGGCCGATACTTCATTGGAAATATTCAGAAAGGATCCGCTCATCAGCTGTGGCGTATCGTTATCATTTTTCTTTATCAACGATAGGATGGCTTGGCAAATAAAGGTATCGCCATATTTTGTGGCGGCCATTAATTCACCGATCCATTGGTTATGAAGTTTCAGCAAATTCATTGCTTCTTTGAAATGATTTCTGTCCTCCCAGAGCGAAGAGAGTTCATAGCCAAAGATTTCTTTCCGCGAATCGAAATCCCACATTTTGACCAATGAATCGTTCACATATTTTATCTTTCCATCAGTATCCGCCATCACAATGGCGCTAATAGAATTTTCGATGGATAAATCCTTGAGTCTCATTTCGTTTTCGGCCTGCCAGCGAAGTATGACCTGCGTCAGGTGGTTGGCAAAGTCCTCCAAGAAATACTTGCTCGGGAAAGGAAAATTGGGACGGACGTCGGAAAGCGTATAGATACCGATAAACGTATTTGCTGAGAACAATGGAACGCAAGCAAATGAACGCACCTTGAATTGCTTGGCAATATCGAACATTTTGTCTTTGCGTAGCGAGATATCGCTAACGACCAAAGGCTTGCCAGTTGTCTTGACGTATTCGGTGGTCGTATTCTCCGATATGCAATTGTATCCTTTCGTATCGATGCTGCCATCCTGGCGTACCATTATTATCCTATTGGTATCGCTGTCATAAAGGCCAATATTTACGATGCTGAATCCGAACGCTTCCGAGAGAACGTTTTGGGCCGCAGCAAAAATTTCCTCTATTGAGATAAGGTTCATGAAAACCCAGCTGATTCGAGAAATCGTTGCCCTCTCCTGCTCGATTCTCTTCCGCTCGGAAATATCACGGAAAATTACCTGGACAATCTTCTCGTTGTTTAGCGTAAGTGAGCACGACGAGACCTCGACGTCTATCGAAGTGCCGTCTGCGCGTATAAACTTCTCTTCGATTGTTGGAACTGCACCGTTTATCGTGGTCATTATGGTTTGACGGTTCTTAACAATTTCCAAATAGTCAGGATGGACAAAATCCATAATACTCCTGCCGATAATACTATCGGACTCGTCAATTCCCAATAATTGATAAACCTTTCGATTGGCAAATATAAACTTCTGATCTTTGTGCATACAAATTGCGTCGGGAGACTGCTCGATCAGTTTCCTATATTTCTCTTCGCTATCCTTCAGGTTGGATATGGCACGTTCCTGTTCGGTAATGTCGGACATAACCGAGACATATCCAACATGCTCTCCATTGGCGTCGAAGAGGTAATCCCAATCGACTCGTACTTTAATCAACTGTCCGCTCTTTGTAATGTCGTCGCACAAAAAGATCTTTGGAAGCGCAGCATTTGTCCTTAATTCATCGAAGATTCTTGGTAGCGAGTCTTTGATTTCTCCTTCTACCATGAGGTCCCAGACGTACATTTTGCACAATTCCTCGGCCGAGTAGCCCGTTATGCGAGCCAGGGCAGGGTTCGGATCGTAAATCTTACCGTCCAGCCCAACCGAATAGACTCCATTCGGCAGAGTTTCGACCAAGCGTTTTATTTTCGATTCGCTCTCTTCGAGTTTGTCCTGCACATTTTTCCTCTCCGTAATGTCTAATGCAATGCCCACGAATCCGGTATGAATACCTTCGCGGTCGGTGATAGGTGTGGAGAAACCATCGATCCACTTTTCTTGGCCATCGGAAAGGACAATTCGGAACTCGACTCTTAAGGGTGTACGATTCTCTTTCGACAATCCCCAGGCTTTGTCCATCCGATCGCGATCGTCCGGATGCACTTTGCTGACCCAGCCGTCCCCGAAGGCTTCCTCGAAGGTCATATCGAATATGCCTTGCCAATATGGATTGACGAATTTGCATTGCCCTTCAGGGCTGGCAAGGAATACTCCGACCGGAAGGCTGTTTACAAGTCGTACAAATTTCTCTTCGCTTGCTATAATCGCTTCGTCGAATCTCATCCGTTCTGTGAAGTCTTCGAGGAGGATGACAACCAAGCGCTCTCCACGATGGCCTTTAATTAGTTTGATGTTGGCATTAGCCCAGACAAGCGCTTCGTTGGGCGTTTTAATCCTTGTCTGTCCTGTTACCTGTTTGCATTCTCCGGATTTTAGTCTATTCATCTCGAAGGATGTTACAACGCCGTCCCCATCGACGAATAAATCGAAAAAGTCCATACCTATGAGTTCGTCCGAGGCTCTCCCTGTGAGCTTTTCGAGGTCGTCGTTTGTGCGGACAATGGACTGTGTCAGCTCGTCGGCGAGCAGGAATGCAGCCGGTACGTTATTGATTATTGTATTCAGGAAATCCTCTCGGGCCGAAATTTCATCGTTCAAGCGTGCCTTTTCGTTTTCATTCTTGTTAATCCTGAAGAATGCGATAGAAATGACACCATTGCCGACTAACCACACCAAGAAAAGAAGTAAATAATACTTTTGGAACTGGGCATAGATGAATGTGAACTTTTGAATCGGAATCGACACGCTTATGCTGCCGAGCAAGTCTCCGGGTTTCGTATTTATGTGGCACTTCAGGCATCCGCTTTGGGCGTCGAAGGGTTTGATGTATCTGAAATATTCTGTTCCCTGCATGGAATCGATGGATTTGAATTCATCATTCGGCGATGAGAAACGCTCCATTGCGCTTCTTTCCCAATCGTCGGGAGCATTCTCTGGGCGTATCGGGCGAAGGCTTGTTATATGAGATTTTGCAGAATTGAATTCGGCTCCAAGCTCGTGGACCTGCCGCATCATGAATGCCGGATTCACCAAAGTAAGTTTAACACCTGAAGGTGTAGTTATATTTTGCTCGCTTATCTGATTCAGATAGGGATTGGGCGGCGTTTTCTTGTTGATGGGTGCATAGACTCCGCCCTTCTCCGTGGCCCACAACCTGTACAGAAGATCTTTTTGAATTGAGGCCTTGGCCTCGGCCTCCGACGAAGCATATACAATATGGTCTGCGTTCGATCGGAGAAGGAAAAAAATGCAAACGCAACCAATCGTCCAGGCCAATGCAAAGAAAATTGCATTGCGCCTGATATAGTTTTTTTTATCAAATACTATCGAGAGAATTTTCATTCTTCTGTATCCTTCTTTGGAATTTAGGCTGATTGAAAAGATGCGCTCCGTTGATATTATATCCAAACTGAACTCGCCACAAACAGCATTGCATCATCGGTATCACGACAGGCCATTGCCACGCGCTGACAAAAGAACATGTGCTACTTGATTCTTCGTTATTTCAATATTGAATATGGTCTAATACTTCGAAATGAACTAATCTAACTTTATAACAATACGATTTGATACATAAAAAATTTTGAGAACTAGGAATCAATTATTCTCTTGTTTTATTCGAGTATAATCCTTAGTTTTAAACCTTGAAATCATTATTGTCGTTTGTATTGTTCGGGGAATTATGAAAAAACAATTGATACTTCTTGTGCTTATTTGCCTTTTCGTGTCCTGCTCCAAGGACGACAACCCGGTTTCGCCATGGAGCAATTCGGAAGTATATTCTGTTACTTACAGCCGAAACGCTGTGCTTTTCGATACTTCGGACTTGAATGACATTATTGAATACGACACAGTCGGCGGAACGATTGTGTTCAATTCATCGAATACAAAGGCAACGAAACTTGTAACCGGAAATGTGGTAATCCTGCACGGTCTGGCGCTCAGAAAAATTACAGATATCGAAAAGTCAGGCGGCAGGATCACGATCTATACCGAACCGGCAAAGCTCAACGAAGCCATCACCGATGGCACTATTTCGTGGTCCAAAACCTGCGACTTCTACAATGCACTCGTCCCGGTCGGTATCATCGGCGGGCGTGAGGTGCCTTTCGCCCCCACTCCAAACGGCGACTTCGAGCTGAAAGTCAAATACGGTGCGTACGATTACACCATTTCGTTCAAAATGCAGGGCGACAGCACAATTGTATCGATGGATATCGAAAAGAAAATCGGTTCGAAGGCAACTGCTAAGTTTTCCGCTGAGGGCACTCTGATGAAGTTTAAATCCGAAATGGATTTGAAATACAAAGACTCGACAGCTAAAGATTTGAAAGTATCGAACGAGAACCTGAAGGGCGACCTGACAGTCTCGCTGACGGCCGCCGCCTCCGGTTCGGATGCCCTGACTTTCGAATTCCCGATTGTATTGCTACGTTATCCTTTCTTGGTCGGCCCGATTCCGGTCGTGCTGGACGTGAAAGTGCTGTTCGTGGCGAATGCGGTTGTCCCGCTCGACGGGTCGGCCCGGGTATCTGCCACATTTGAATTCAATTCGCAAACGGGCGTGAAATACAACGGGACAGACGTATCGGCCGAGGCAAATATCGGCCCGTTCAAGATCTCGAAGAATACGGCAGAGACCGGCGCCTCGAATGCCATTTCGGCAAGTTTCGGCTTGGCATTCCCGCGCATCGAATTGGGAATATTCGGAAACGTAATCGTACCATACGCCCAAACTGCGTTCCTCGTCGGTGGCGACTTCACTTTCACGCCTGCTTGCCAGCAGGCGCAGGCCGAATTCATCGGAGCTATCGGCTACGAATTTGAATTCTTGGGCTTCGCTACGAGTGGCAAAAAGACCCTTTGGGACGAGAAGAAATTTCTCCTGAAATCAGGCGAATGCCCATAAGCCTATTAGGTACAAGGAATAAGAGATGCTTCTTTGTACCGCGCGAGCGGTTGTTATATTGTAGTGTATTGTTTGAATATTTTAAAAGATTTCGCGTAGCGAATGTTTTATATGAATGGTTGATTCACGCAACGTTTTATATAACAACCGCTATGCGGTATCATTTGAAAGTGTAAAATTAGTTCTACAATACGACAACCGCTCGCGCGGTATAAACCCGTTTATAAAAAACTCGTACCACCACTCCGAAGCGGTAGTACGAGCTTTATGTCTTTATTGCGCTGGCCTGATGAGCACGCAGGGGCCGTGCCATCTATTTCGTGATGGTAATGTTCACAACTGAGTTTTGTTTCACCATGGATCCGTTCTCGGGCGTTTGGGTGATCACAGTATTGCTGACGTAGGTCTCGTTCTTGATCGTGCTAATTGTGCCCAAGACTAACTTGGATTCGGCCAGTATGGATTTCACCTCTTCCAATGGCTTGCCGACGAGGTTCGGCACGGAAACCTGAAGCTCCGGCCCGGAACTGATCGTGATACTGATTGGCGAACCGGGAGCCAGCTTGGTTCCGTATTTTTTATTTTGGCGGACGACCGTGTCGTTTCCGAATAGTTCACTGTTTTGGTAATCAATATCGCCTATGGTGAAGCCTTTGTTCATCGCAAGTATCCTCGCCTGGCGGGATGGCATTCCGACCAGGTTGGGCACGTCTGTAGCGTTTTCGCCCTTGCTGACTGTGATATAGACAGTCCTATCGCCTTTGACCATGATGTCTTTGGGCGGGGTTTGGCTGATGACTGTGCCGGCGGGGACTGCGTCGCTGTTCTGTTCGTTAATCTTCCGAGAACTAAGCCCGGCCTTGTCCAAGAGCTTCTCGGCGTCCGAAATGGATTTGCCAACTATATCGGGCATCTTGATCGATGGTTTGTCCTGCACGAGCGAGGGCAGCACCAACCAATCTACCAAAAAAATGAAACACAAAAATGCCACACAAAAGCAGCAAAATACCCATATATAAGGCTTCGATTTCACGAGTTTTTCTTTAATTGCTTCGCCGTTCATCGTCATTTTTCTATAGTTTTATTTAATGTTCACTTCATTTCTTGGCAAATTAACAAATTTGCCGATAATATTCTAATATATGTAAAAATGAATTCGCGCTCATCTTTGCTCTCGTCATTGCGCCGCCTAAAAAATCAAGTGGCAGTCGCCACATTCAATTATTTGACAATCCTTATCGGTATCGTAGTTACCTTGTGGGCCGAATACAGAGCCAAATAGTAAACACCGGAAGAAATACCGGAAGTTGGCAGAGAATACGTGTATTCGCCCGCCGGTAGCAACGCATCGGCCACCTTGAGGATCCGCGTGCCGTTGTTGTCGAAAAGTTCCAAACGAGCGTGGTCAAGTCCGTTCGAGGTGAGCTTGCAAGAAATCACATCCGAAACCATTTGCTTTTCCGCGCTGACGGTGTTTGGATTCACGTAGTCGACAACTCTCAGCGAGTAAGCGCATGGCCCGGTCAGGATTAATCGTCCATTTCGCAACGACGAATTGTACTGATAATTCGGGCTTTGCGACATCTCGTGGGCGGTGAAGCTAATCATCGACGTGGTGTCGTTGCCCAAGTAGGTTGGCGAGACCAGCCAGACCAATGGATTGGCCGAGACGATAGCTTTCGAATCGAGCCGAAGCTCGACTGTGGAACTCCCCGGAGCATCGTTGGTCAGCGTTATTGATTGCACTCGGGCGGCGTCGAGAGCCGAACCGACTGTGGCCCTGGCGAAGCTCAGAATTGACGGATTGTACGCGACGCTGAACTTCAGGAGCGAAGGCGAAGCACTGATCATCTCGGCAATATTATTCGTTTGCAAATACACCGGCAGTTTCAATGTGTCGTTAACCTCGACGGTTGTATCCGGTATGAACAATGTGTAATTAATTGTCGGGATTGTGCCGGATGTGCCCTTGATCGTAATCATTTCGGCTGACGGGCAGGGGCTTGCGAAATTGAATGTGGCCGTTGTGGATTTGTCCTCGGCGTCGGATTGGAAATATTGAACCTTGAACTCGACGCTGCTGTCCGGATTGATTGTAACCGGAAACGTGGTCGGCTCGATTAGCGTTATGTCTGGAGTGAAGCCGGTATTATTCGAAATAACCATTGGCTGCCCCGTGGGGTTCGATATTGTGAATGATTTAACCTCGGTTGCCCCGACTGTTACGTTGGGGAAATCGATTACAGTGGTCGAAAAAACAGGTTGCCCATCGGATACGCGAACACGTAGGGGAATCGATTTTTGGATGTCGCATGGCGTAAGCGTGATATTCAGCATTCCTTCGTACACGCCTGGGGCAGTAACCAAATAATTGATTTTAATGTCATTGTCAGCGCCCAAGACCGTGCCGACCCCGAAATCGGTCGAGAATGGGCCGGTAACCGTTACAGAGGCAACTTGCGGGGTGATCGTAGAGGGATTGTAGTCCAAATGTAGATTTATTGTTTCCTGGCCGGTTGCTTGGTCGGCCGAGCACATCACGTTCTCCGGGAAGCTCAAAGAATCTGTGGAATATTGGACGTTCAATCCGTCCTTCGAGATTTTTATCTGGGTTGGTGCTGTCGCGGCGCATTCGTCCGCTTCGATCACCAGATCGATGATGTGCAATTGATTGTCTGGCGTCGTTGCCCTGACGCGCAATTCAGAAATTCCTCCTGCAGGAATTGTGAGTGGCAGGTTCAGGAAAGAAATATATGGATCTGTGCTTTGCTTCGAGATTGTTATTTCGACAGAACTGGAGTTCGAGATGTTCAGCACGGTATCCTTCTGCGTCTCGCATGGCAGCAGCAGTAGCTCCGTCAGCGTTGGAGACACCGAGAAAGAAGGTTCAATAATATTAATATTCAAGGTAACATCCAAGTTGCTGTTTGCGCCGCCGAAGTTATAGACAAACGTAACATTGTCACTGATAACCCTTGGCGTGGCGTCGGTGAAATGCAGGTAGAAAGTTGAATTGCCACCGGGCGCGATCGAGACTCCGGCCGGATCGGGCGAAATCAGCATTCCGGCAGGCAATGTGGCCGATACCAGGTTGGCCTGCACTGTGTTGGAATTAATGATTTGTACCTTCACCGAATCCTTCAAAGCGTTGCAAGTCAGTAGATTCGCGATAGATATTGGATTGGGATCGGCCGAGAGGCCCGAGCTGATTTTTGTGACTCTAATGTATTGGACAATGCTATCGCCGCAGGGCAAGTGATAGACGATCGAGTCCATGTACGTGCCGGCACGCGGCCCGGAGTAAACAAAATCAATATTTTTCGAGGCTCCTGCGGCAACTATCGCACCGTTATAGTTCCGGGTCGTCGCAATTTTTGCTCCATAGGCCAAGGAAATGATCGGCATATCGAGCGTGTCCAAGTTGGTAATTGTGCTGGTTGCGGTTTTATTGTTCTCCGATGCGTCGAATTGCAAATCAATTGTGTCCACTGCCAAATCTGTCCGCACGTTGCGGATCGATACAGTGAAGTGGTAGCTCGTATCGAAACAAATATCGTTTGAATGAATTGCGTAGTATTTTCCGGGCAAGGAAAGAGTGATCGAGCCGGCCATTACTGTTCCGCTTTGGATTTCGACGTTGTTACGGAACCAACGGATCACTTGCCCGCCCAATGGTTCGAGCTTCACTGTCTGGCCCGGGCAGAGCGCAAACACCGTATCGGAAGTGATCTGTTTCGAACCGATAAAAGTTTGGGCAATTGGAGCCGGTAAAACAGTAACGGTGATTTCGTCCGAAAGCTCTGAGCAGTCGAATTGGTTGGTCACGATGGCGCGATAAGTTCCGGATTCCTTAACGACGAGCGTCCTCGATGTGTCCGTTTTGAAAACTGCTCCGTTTTTGTACCATTCGATTGTCCTGTAAGTCGATTTCCCAACGTTGACGACCAAAGTAACGCTATCGCCGGCGCAAACTCTGCTCGATGGTTCGACAGTAAACGACGTAATCTCGGGGGCAATCCTCGTCGCCGAATCCTGAGCAAATAATTCATTGTACGCTCGGCCGCGTGCCTTGATCGAATCCTTTTCCAATGGGAAGCCATCATCGCCATCGAACCTATAGGCATAAATCCTGTAATAATAAGTCTGGCCGCATGGCACAACGAAATTATCAGTATATGTGGAAGTCTGGGAATATGGTATATTTGCAACGACAGTCGCCGGTCCGATTCTCGCGCCTGGGGCGTAAGCAAGGCCGTCCGTGGGGTTCTTCGCCAGGCCAATTTGCGAGGAGAGGATGCGGAGAATCAAATAGCCCTGAAGGCTGTCCTGCGGATATATGTCTGTCGCAGTTGACCAGTTAAGTACTACGTTGTTGTTAGTGCGTTTTGCGGTCAATGTCCGATTGAGCCATAGCGGTTGCCTGAGCGCTCGCCAGAACAATTGATTAATATTATCGAATCCGGGACGATTATTGGGAAGTCCCATCGTTTCGGTTTCCACTGGCATTAATTTGTAAACCGAATCAGGATTCACGCCGGAATTGTATGCTGCAAGTGAACGCCCCGGCGCAACGCAAACAGATGAACCATTATCGATTGTGTTATTGAATGCAGCTTTGGGAGTTGGGACAGAATTCCACACATCATCGTTCGGAAACGGGATATGCCCGAGGGCGTGGACGTGAGTTGAGTCGTATTTTAATATCTGAATAATATCATAATCAGCATTGATTGAAAGGGTTTGGTCCCAGTCGGCAACTGTGCAATTTGGGCAGAAAACTACTTTCTCGAAAAATATAGGGTTTTCGGCGCCGATCTCGATGTAGCCGGCTCTTGCTTTGTTTATGACGGCTTCGGTCCCGCGCGATTTGATAACGATTATCGTCCCGGCGCGCAGGTGTTGCCACATTGGTACATTCTTGAATCGGACGCCGCCCTGCCATTGTTTGGACGTCCCGGCATTGTCCCGCACCATGTATCCGGCGAGGTTCAAACTGTCTTTGATCACCAATAGTTCGATCCATTCGCCAACGGGCGGGTTGCC
This sequence comes from uncultured Hyphomicrobiales bacterium, assembly GCA_964610885.1. GTDB lineage: Bacteria > Bacteroidota > Ignavibacteria > Kapaibacteriales > UBA2268 > CAZSWR01. The sequence continues at coordinate 135,544 of CAZSWR010000001.1, forward strand.
ACCGACGTTGTAATAATCGCTCACGACGATGTCTTGGGCGACGGCTGAGAATGCAGAGGCAATACATGCGATAACAATAAGTAGCGTTTTCTTCATAATTTATCAAATATTTTGTACATAAAAAAGCCTTCCAATATAATTTATACATTCCAATATTGCAACTTTCTTTTTGCACTTCATTAATAATTAAAGAAATTCATCAGGAATTAGTTAATTACTTCGGCAATATTTGGATGAGTCCCCATGCAAAAAATTGCAAGCAAATTTATCTAACTTTATTAAATTGACAGTGTGCTTAGCATGTTAACGGCGTAAATATTTGATATACATGAGGATGGAGTGGTGCTACCATTCCAAATGGTAGTACCACTTTCTACTGAGGAATCAAGAAGTTTCACACTTCAGAGGAGTTGTACATTTATCTGAAAAGGCGGGCGGGTTTGGAACCCGCCCCTACGCTAATTCTACCTTGATTCATCGGCCGTTCTGAAACACGACGTTAACACAAAAATGATTGCTATATAAATGAGATTTCTCATCGATAATTCCTGATTTTTGTTCAATTAATAGCTGAACTAATATACAATTTAAATAAATAACAGCAAATAACTATATCAAGTCTTTTTATGTGAAAAAACAAAAAATGATCGTTATTCAAGGTTTTCACAATACAACTGAATTTGATTATCAAGGTTGCCCTGCAAGCATTGCTTATGACAGTACAACTGCTGAGCTTCTTCCTTATCTATTCCTGAATAGACCAACAAAACATAAGAATCATGAATACTCATACTGTTGCCACAAAAGCAGCAAATAACCTTTTCTCCTGAAACAAGTTCGGTATCCATAATATTTCCCGAGATAAATGAAAAATATCAATTCATAATCATGTGGTTATTAAAAAAAACCTCCATGCGCCGGATCTCACCGACATCACAGAGGTTTAAAACTGAAGCTAATGATTCTGTTTACCAGTGAATATTCAAATTCCTGGCTGCGAGAGCGTCGTCCAAACGCTTCACGGGCGTGGAATAGGGCGCATTGCGTACGAATTCGGGATCGTCTTTGATCTCGTTACTGATTGCAAGCATTGCATCAGCAAAAGCATCGATGCTTTCCTTTGTTTCCGTTTCGGTCGGCTCGACGAGAATTGATTCGTGCACGATAAGCGGGAAATAGATCGTCGGAGCGTGGAAACCATAGTCAAGCAAACGCTTTGCAATGTCTTTGGTGCTTGCGCCCATTTCTTTCTGGCGGTCTCCGCTTAGTACGAATTCGTGCATGCACGGGCCGGAGGCAAATGGTGCGTCGAAATCATTCTTCAAGCGCGAAAGCAGATAGTTTGCATTGATAATGGCATTGCGGCTGATTTCGGGAATGCCTTGCTTGCCCAGCATTGCGATATAGGCATAAGCGCGGACGAGCACGCCGAAATTGCCGAAGAATGTGTGCATCTTTCCGATGGATTTCGGGCAATCCTCGACGAATTCATATTTGTCGCCATTCTTCACCACTTGCGGGACGGGCAGGAATGGAACCAGTTTATCGCTAACGCAGATCGGGCCGGCGCCGGGGCCGCCACCGCCGTGGGGTGTGGCAAATGTCTTGTGCAGGTTGATATGGACGCAATCGAATTTCATATCGCCCGGGCGTGTAATGCCGAGCAATGCGTTCAGGTTGGCGCCGTCCATGTACATCAAACCGCCGCAGCCATGGATCAGCTTCTCGATCTCGACGATATTCGTCTCGAACAGGCCGAGCGTGTTGGGGTTGGTGAGCATGAATCCGGCCACGTCGTCGCCGCATTTCGATGCCAAGTCCTTCAGATCGATTTTCCCATCAGCTTCGGAATTGACTGCCACGATGCTGAATCCGGCAACTACCGCCGATGCGGGATTGGTTCCGTGGGCCGAGTCCGGGATGAGGATTTTTGTACGTTTAAGGTCGCCACGGTCGTGGTGATACGCACGGAAGCACATAATACCGGTGAATTCGCCGTTGGCTCCGGCCGAGGGTTGGAGCGAAACGCCGGGCATTCCGGTCATTTCCTTCAACGATTCGCCAAGTTCGTACATCAGGCGGAGTGCGCCCTGGGCGTTGGCTGGCTCTGTGCACGGGTGCAGCTCGGAGAATCCGGGCAATGCGGCAATAATTTCGTTTACTTTCGGATTGTATTTCATCGTGCACGAACCGAGCGGATAAAGCCCCTCTTCGATGCAGTGATTAAGATGCGACAGCTTGACAAAATGGCGAGCAACGTCGATTTCCGGCAGTTCCGGCATGTTCGGTTCGGCCATGCGGAGGGAATCCTTCGGAATGCAGCTTTCGATGTTCGTAACGGGAACGTCGAGCGAGGGAAGCGTGTAGCCTTTTCTGCCGGCTATGCTTTTTTCAATTAACAGCTTTTCCATAACGCCTTTAAATAAATATTATAAAATTCATGTTCAATTTTCATGTCCGACAAGTGCATTTCGGAGCAGTTCAAAATTATCAATATTTGCAATGAATACAAAATCTTTTGCGCATTTTGTTTTGCACCAACAGATTGATTCCCATCAATGGAGCTATATGATTGTAGTTTTGCTTAGTTCCAATGATAGCCCACCGAAGCGAAGAAACCGTTTTTCGTGTGGAATCCAACGCCAAGCATGAAATCCTCGCGATAGTAATATTGAGCGCCGAAACTCATGCAGAAACCGGTTTTGTTCTCGGTTTTCCAATAGTAACGGTCGCGATGCTCTCCAGGTTCGTAGTATTTATACCTGAATACTGAGTCCTTTTGCGCATAGAATCCCATCGATGCAAAGCCTGTAATTTTCTTGCTCAGCTTGACGAAATAATAAAAGTTGGCATCCACAATGAGTGTGGTCATCGATTCCCGAGAAAGAGGGTCGTATTCCGTCTCCTTGGGTGGTGGATTGTCCCTCGTAAAATTCGTGATCGCTGGCTTCGAACCGTGGTCCAAAGCGCTAAGCCCGAGGGATGCGCCAAAGACCCACCACCGGAAACCTACGCCACCGAACCAATTGTACGAGCCATAGCCCACATTGCCAAAAATCACTTTTATCGGCGGCAGGTCTTCCTGCTCGTCTTCGTCAGAGTCCCAATCGTCAGGAAAGGCCGCTGCCTTCACGGCCGAGAAGAATACGATGAACATCATTAGCGCCAATAACCGAGAGTATTTCCGAAGAGTACCCATTGCATAATCCTCAATTTCTGCTTGAAGAAGATTTATTTGAAAGAATAATTCGTTTCAATTTCGATAGCCGGATCGAGGCTGTTCACGACCGGGCACGCCCTAACCACGTGTTTGAGGGCTGTGAGTTCTTTTTCCTCGATTGCGCAGGGGAAAACGATGTCCAGCATAAGTTTAACAATTTTCCGAGGTGCCGTTTTTGCCATTTCTTTGCCGACGGTGATTTTCAGTCCGGTAAGGTCCAAATTGTACCTATCGGCCACCATGCCCATAACCGTAGAAATGCACGCGCCCACGGCCGTCGCCACCAGATCGGTCGGCGAGAAGAATTCGCCCTTGCCCATATTGTCCACGGGGGCGTCTGTCATGAAAGTTTGTCCGCTGGGGCAATGAGTCGCCAAGCAGTGCAAATCGTCTTTATATTCAACTGTAACCTGAACCATAATATCATCCAAAACATATATTACAAAAAAACAAAGTTAAAAAAACTTATCCGAATTTCATATTTATTTATCTGTGCCGCGTGCAAACATCGAGTTAGCGGTGGGTTAAGCGGATCCGTAAGAAAGGCATTGAGTGCCGGAATTCTTGTCGTTTCAAAGTACAAAGGGACAAGGAACAAGTTGCAAGTAGAAGATTGTTCTGTCCGAAACAGAGATTACTTGATACTTGTACCTTTTTACTTGCAACTATTTTCATCACATCTGCTCATCAATGGACTGGTTCCGAACCCGCCCCTACACATTTTTTAAAGTAGAAAGTTGAAAGGGACAAGTTGCAAGTAGAAGATTGTTCTGTACTTGTTACTTTTACCTTTTACCTTGCAACTTTGATTGCCAATTTCAGCAAAAAATCATTTTCTGCTTACATAATCAGTAAATATTGATTATATTACGTACTGTTTGAAATACAAGGAAAAGACAGATGCAAACCGGAAACTATTGTTTGATTCTACATACACATTTGCCATGGGTGCTGCACCACGGCACCTGGCCGCACGGAGTCGATTGGCTCACCGAGGCAGTTTGCGAATGCTACATTCCCCTGCTGAACGTTATCAACGATTTGGTGGCCGAGGGGAATAGCCCGAAACTCACCATTGGCCTGTCGCCAGTGCTGTGCGAACAGTTGGCGCATCCAGATTTTCCTGAAATATTCATCGATTATTGCTCGCAGAAAGTGGAATGGGCCAGCCGTGACTTTGCTGACTTCACCCACAGGAAATGGGACGCCCACCACATCTATTTGGCTCAGTTCTGGGCCGAGTGGTATTCCGCTCGCCGCCGCGAATTCGTTGATAAATACGATTCATCGATTGTCCAAGCCTTCCGCAAGCTGCAGGACTCCGGCGCCATCGAGATAATAACTTGCGGCGCCACTCACGGATATTTCCCGCTTCTCGGGGCAGACAGCAGTATCAACCTGCAAATCAAAACAGCCGTCGAGAACTACAAAAAGCACTTCGGCCGCGACCCGCGAGGCATTTGGCTGCCCGAATGCGCCTACAGGCCCTCCTACGAATGGCGCTCGATGATTCCCGTCTATCCGATACACCAGAAACGGCTCCGCCCGGGCGTCGAACAATTCCTGAGCCGCTACGGCCTGAACTATTTCGTTACCGACGAGGACTTGCTCGTCCGGTCCCGTCCGCTGGGCGTTTTCTTGGATTCGACGAAAGACCATTTCTTGGGGATAAATGCTCCCTCTTTCGACCACAAACCCCACGAGTTCAACCGCTCGCCACTGAACCTGTACAACGTCAGCTCGAGCGACAAAACAGGCTACGGGACGGCTGTCTGCTTCACTCGCCATCGGAACATCTCGATGCAGGTCTGGAGCGGCACCATCGGCTACCCGGGCCAACCGGACTACTTGGACTTCCACAAGAAACATTTCGGATCGATGCTCCGCTACTGGCGAGTAACGGACAACAAAGCGGACATGATGTACAAATTGCTCTACCACCCCGATTGGGTGCGCGACAAAATCGATATGCAGAGCAATCATTTCATTCACCATATCGAAAACACTTGCAACTACTACCACAACCAAACCGGCCGTGTGGCCACGCTCACCACTCCGTTCGATACGGAACTGTTCGGGCATTGGTGGTTCGAGGGGCCGGAATTCCTGCGCAGCGTGCTCCGTGGGCTGAACCACTCGCCTTGGGTTAGTCCGGCGACGGCCAGCGAACAAATCATACGCACCGAGCCGCGAGAGGTTATTGCCCTGCCGGAAGGCTCTTGGGGCGAAAACAACAACCACGACGTCTGGTCCAACGAAAGCACTCGCTGGACGTGGGAATCCATCTACAACGACGAATACAGGCTCCTTCGGCTCTATTCCCGACTGCCCGCCGAGCGTGGCGAATTGCTGAACAGATTACTCAAACAAACTCTGCGCGAATTGTTACTTACCCAGTCTTCGGATTGGCAATTCCTGATCCATACGCAATCGGCGAAGGACTATGCCGAGCAGCGCTTCTCGTTCCACCATTCCGATTTCAACCGATTGGTATCGATCATCGAGGGCTATTTGGATTCGAATACAATTTCATACGAAGACATGCAATACGTAGAGGAAACCGAAACGAGGAATTCGATCTTCGCGGAAATTGACCCGTCGTGGTGGTTCGACCCATTCGAGGAGTAAAGTGGCGACTGCCACTTTGCTTTTTAAAGAGCAGCGCAATGATGAATAGAAAGATGTACATGGAATCAATATTCCTTGATTTGGGGAAAACCTTTCCAGGGCATTAATCTTTCTCTTGCGAGTCAGCGCGGGACGGCCGCGAGACTTCGATTCGGACAGTTCGCGAGAGGAATCGCTCCTCGGGTGTGGAATAACTCTTTATTTGCGGAGGCAGCTTGATGCTGCCGGCCCCGTCAACAGACGAAATATGCGCTTCGTTCGATAGGACGCTGCGAAGGTATTCGGCCACGTTGCGCGCGCGGAGCACGCTGAGCCGCAAATTGTCCTCGAATTGCCCTAATTTGTCTGTGTAGCCAATAATAACGATCGAATCCCCATCGACAAGGTTCCGGGCAAAATCCCTGATAATCTTCTTGTCCTGAACCGATACTTCAGCATTGTTCACAAGGAAAAGCGTCAGCGAGATAATCTGTTTCTCGATGGCTGAAGTGTCTCTCCAGATGGCCAGTCTCGTGCGAGCCTGCACGGTTTCTCCGCCGGCCAAAGCTGCCGAGAACCGGCACACAATTGAATCGGAACGAGATAGCCGTGAGAAATCTATATCGTCGGAATTGAAACTTATGTTGCCTGAGAATTCATAGCCCTGGGCAATCCTCTGGTGCGAATTTCGAGAAACAACATCAAAATTCCACGAAGAGAAATCCCTCGCGGCGGACATCATAACATCTGCACTCAGGCTGGGCGGGTCGAAAGTCGATTCTAAGTACCGAGACTTCACAATTTCGGCGAGCAAACGCGAATCGTCCGATTCGAATTCAATGCGCCGATTCTCCGAATAGCCCTCTTCAATTGGCGAAACTGTTGCGTCCTTTGGCGAGCAATTCGTGCCAGATGTGGTACAATTAATTCGCGATGAATCAACATGCCAGTTCTTAATAATATATGCCTTGGCCGATTCTCCCCTTGCGCGAGCCAAATCGCAATCGGAATTCTCTGTGGTTTTGTCGGCATATCCCTTGATAATCAGGTTGCTCTCGGGGAATTGTAACATCCTGTATCCAACGATATTGAGTATCTGATGGTTCAGAACGAGCGGATGCGGGGCTACCGTCGAAGTGGAAAATGTGGCGGCTTCGCTTGCGTGGTCGTACCGCGCAGGAATGGCCGACGAATTGAAATCGAAGAACAGTTTCGATAGTATTGGGAATATCTGCGTCGTGAATTGCTGATGAATACTAATGGTATTCACCGCTTTCTTCAGTTGCTTGTCGAATATTTCGATTGAGCAAGATGCTCTTTCCGAGAAAAGCACTGTATCTGTTTGGCGATAGATGTTCGTGATGACGATGCCCTTCCCGAACTGCGAGCGAATCCTCTCGGCCAGCACAGGATTGCCCGATGAATATTTTTTACCGGAGATTCCAGCCGCCAGCTCCTGCCGGAGCGTATCGATCACCAGTGAGTCTCGTCTGATTGTATCTGCCGGAATGATTTGTGGGGTCTGCCGCTTATTGAACATGAGAGAAACGCCTGCGCGAAGCGAAAAGATTTTCCACTTGAAATCTTTCAATATGTTTGTGAATTGATACTCTCCGAAAACTTCTGCGCGGCCGCCGTGGAACCATTTGTTGTCAAATTCGAAATCGTAGCCCAAGCCGGCGAGCGCGGCCGCTTGGAACACATTTGTTTCTTGGATGGTGCCCGATATATCGTTTCGGACGCGCTGTTTGGTGTCAGAGAAGACTCCTATGTCCGAAGGCTCGATGATTTTCTCTTTTTGGTGGAAAGATTTGAGAACGAGGAAGCCGGCAGACGCGCCGATCTGGAACGAGAGTTTGTCGAAGAGTTTAATGCCTGCGTATTGCTCCAATGCGATCTTGCCAATATTGGCCGAGATGTAGTGTTCGATCAGTCCGTCAACGAACTGATTGTCTGCAATTACTTTTGTCGATTCGTTCCGAGTGAAAACTCCCGAAAGATGGTCGTATCCGATCCTGCTTTCAAAGTAAAAATGCTTATCGGCCATCGAGCGGTAAACGACCCCGATTGCAAAGTTAAGCCCGTGAGCATTTGTGAATTTGTCGCAGCAGTTCGGTTGGCCCGGAAGCGTTCGGAACGAAGCATTGTGAAAATTCCAGCCCGCCCCGCCATACACTCCAAATCGGGAATACAGCGAATCCAAATCGGCGCCTCGGGCGCTACTTGCCAGAATTGAAACAAACAACAATATAAAAAACGAACGCTTCATCGGAGCAAAATCTTACTTTCTTTTCACAATACACAAATAACTTAATATAAAATTAAGGATTTGTTGTTATTTTTGCTTGGTTTTTTTTATCAAATGGAAAAGAAATGCAAAACGAAAACTCACTTCCAATCGATAGCTCGGCGCCCGACGCCCAGCGAGCAAAATCAATCAGGATAATAAAATACTTCCTTTTCAGTGCATCGGTAATCCCTGTAATCATCGTCGGATCAATGGCTTACCGCTTCGAGTTCTTCGAATGGAATACTTTCTTGCTCGTGCTTGTCGGCCTGTTCCTCGGCCAAGCTGCGGGCGATTACTTGTATTATTACTTCACAAATTTCCACACAGACAAACGGGATTCGCACACGAAAATATTTGCCGGTTGGAGTCCGCTTTTCATTGGCAAAGTATTACCGGAGAAATCTTCGCTACACCTTGGGATTGCCTGCTTGGCTATCGACCTTGGGATCGGCATTTTCTTCTTTCTGAAACTTGGGTGGATCGTGCTTGCGCTTGCGGCGTTGGGCGGTTTGGTCGCAGTGTTTTTCACTCCGCTGATGATCCGCGGATACAAGGAAGTTGTTATTTTCCTAACGTTTGGCCCGCTGATCATTTTCTCATCATATTATGCAATGGTCGGCGACCGGGATTTGTATCCTCTCAGAATATCGATTCCGGTTGCATTCTTCGTTACCGTCGTTGCGTACCTGAAAGGAGCGCATTTCCAGACTGTCCGCGATGGATCGGACGAAGTGGTGCTCAACCTCAGCCCGCGCAAAATTCGGGATCTGTACATTGCCGGATATACACTCTTAGTGATCAATGTGGCTGCGAAACTTGTCCCTCCGATGTGCCTTTCGGGCCTGCTGACGGCTCCGCTCGCGTTCATGGTTGTCAAATCCGTCGGGCGCGTCCCGGCCAGAGTCAATGACTACCTGAAGGCCGTCATACTCTCGCTCGTAGTGTTTATTTTGACCGGATTGCTCATCGCTTTCGGACATATTTTTGGTGCTTATACAGTTGAATAGTTAATAATTTTTTGGGAGATCGAAATGACAATAAAAGAGTGGTTCATTGTGTGGTTCAAGGCAGCGCGTGCTCCATTTTTGGTCGTCAGCTTCATTCCGGCGTGCGTCGGCGGGATCATTGCCTACAACAGCGGTGCTTTCGATTGGCTGACGTTCGTTCTCGTTACGATCGGCATCGTCAGCGCTCATTCGGCCGCCGATTTCATCGATGATTATTTCGACTTCAAAAACGGAAATCTGGGCAACAAAGAGAAACAATTCCACGACAGCCCGCTTATCGACGGGAAAGTTTCTTTGAAGCAAGTTGTTGTGGCAACTTTGATCTGCCTGGCCGTGTCGGTCGCGATTGGTGCTTATCTGCTCATCGAGGTCGGGTACCCGGTACTTGTTATGACACTTATCGGAGCATTCATTGTATTGTTCTACACTTCGCCGCCGATTCGCCTCAATTACCGTGGGCTTGGCGAAACCGGGCTGTTCGTTGCTTTCGGGCCGATGATAGTCTTTGGTGTGTATTTCGTGCTGACTCGCCAATTCAGTTGGGAACCGATTCTGGCTTCGATTCCTTTGGGCGTATTCATAATGAACGTCGGGATTGTAAGCAATATTTTCGACTACGAAGACGATGTGCAATCGGGCAAACTCTGTATGCCGGTACGAATTGGCCAATCGAACACGGTCAAAGTGCTTGCTTCGGCGAGCGTTGTAGCGTATCTTGCAGTGATCATCGGCGTCGTGCTGGGCTTGCTTCCTCTGTGGGCGTTGGTGGCCCTATTGGCTTCGCCGCTTGCGATTCAGATTGTGCGCGGCGCATCGCATTTCACGGATTTGTCGTACTACACTCCTTCGATGACGAAAGCCATTGCCCTCTCGTCGGTTACGGGTGTGCTGCTGATTGCCGGCTACGTGATTGAGATACTAATCAGGTGAGCAACCCGGAATGGGAAGATAAACACAGATTTTCCATTTAAAAGTAAGTAATGCGCAGCCACAAGTAGTTGGATAAAAATTTCGTAATTTGCGCTAAGGTTTGTTGATTTATTGATGTGATTATGTCAAAGATACTATTATTAGAAACCGCTGGCCCAACTTGCTCGGTGGCAATTGCCGAAGACGGCAGGATCGTTTGCGAATACAACGTATTTGGCCGAAACCTTCACGACAATTTGTTGGCTGCGTCGATCAAAAGGCTCGTCTCGGATATGAGCATGAAAATTGAGAATATCGATGCTATTGCCCTATCCGCCGGCCCGGGTTCGTATACCGGATTGCGCATTGGCGGAGCTGTAGCCAAAGCTTTGTGTTTCGACGACAAGATAAAACTCGTTTCGGTACCCACTCTGGAGGCGCTGGCCAAGAATGCAGCCTGCGGATTCGGGCTGTCAATTTGCGCCAGTGGCATAGTTGCGCTCGCCCCTTCGCACAAAGACCTTGTCTATTACCAAGAATTTGATCCATCCGGAATGAAAACAGGCGATGTCTGCTTCACGGATTCCGATGAGTTCAACAAATTGGCTTTCGGCGATAAATGCTTGGTTGGCCTGTATCCGGACGAAATTCAGATTGGTGTCAGGATCCCCGCGGCGCGCCAACAAACCGCAGCTGCGTTGCTGCCCCTCGCCATCGAGATGGTGCTTAGAGGCGAATTCACCGATCCCGAAAAATACGAGCCGATTTATATTCAAGAATTCGAGCCGAAAATTCGGGCGCGAGTGTGATTTCCCTTTGTGCTCAATTGCGTTACTTTTTTCTTTCTTCCGCGAACAGATTGTAATACTCTTCGGGGCTGCGCCGAATTAAATCTTTTATGTTGTGCCTGGATTCTAATGTATGCCCTATGTGGCACCCAACCACATAGAACAGCCTGTCGCCGGACATTTGGCCCAACACGTAGCCCAAGATTTCGTTCGTTAATTCCTTGTCGGCACTGGCAGTGCAGTAGCTCATCACGCTATCGAATTGAATGATTGCATTTTGCAATTGAACCGTATCGAGCAAACGCACATAGTCATTGTCGCTTAGTTCTTTGGTATCAATTCTTTTCTGAAAGGGCGTGAGCGTGGCAAGACCTTCGTTCATGGTCATGGCCAGTACGATTTCGCGAAGATCCCGAACCGTGCGAGCATTGAATATATTGGGAAGTTTTTGATATTTTTCGAAACCGATGTGGAACAGTTCGTGGGCAATGTAGAGTTCGATCTCTCGGAAGTTGTTTCTGAATTGCTCGAAGTCCAAATTCATACAAATCTTTCCATCGAAGGCAATTCCGTTGTATCCGCCAAGAACGTAGTAAATCGTGGCCTCTTGTACGTAATCATCGGGCAAATATTTCATTGGCAGTTTCGCATATTCGTCGATGATTTCCTTTTCGCGAGCCTTCAGGAATTGAATCATCTTTTCATATACAGCTTTTCTTTCGCGTACGTGCGAGAAGTCAAAGCAGCCTTTCTGTGGTTGGTTTAGCGATTGCACCAGTATTTCCTTCGTAATTGGCTTCGACGAAAAGCGTTTGCTATGGGCCAAGATATGCTTATAGCCGGGATGATTAGCAATGGCTTCTGTATTGTTCTTGCCATTACAAAATTGATCAATCACCAGCTCGATGCCAGAATAGTCAAAGGTTATGCCTGCGTTTGCTTTTGCTTCAAACAAGAGGAATATAAATAGTATTAACGCTGTTTTTTTCATTGTACGATGTAATTGAGATAGAACAAATATTCATTATCAAATAGAACTTATACAAAACTACATCGCAATTGATGAAAAAAAAAACATTTAATCGGCCACCTTTTTGTAATTGAATACTGCGAACGAAGCAGCAAGCGTTGCGTAGGCGCCGAGTATGGCAAATTGCTCGCTTACCTCGGCCCACGAAGCGCCCTTCAGCAGCACGCGCCGCATCACTTCCGCAAAATGCGAAAATGGATCGACAAACGCTACGTACTGCGCCCAGCTCGGCATGCTCTCGATTGGCGTGAAAAGGCCGCTCATCAATATAATTATTAATAGAATGAAATAGGAGACAAACAGCGACTGTTGCTGCGTCGAACTGTTCGACGAAACAATCAGGCCGAAAGACAGGACTATCAATAGGTAAATTGCCGCGGCAGAGAAGATAATGAGCAGAGAGCCTACAATGAAGATGTCGAATACGAACTTGGCGATCAGCAACCCGAGAGCCATGTCGAACAGGCCGATAATCCAGAATGGGAGCATCTTTCCGGCGATGAATTGGTATTTTTTTATAGGCGTAACGTTCAATTGCTCGATTGTGCCGATTTCCTTTTCGCGGACCAAGTTCAGTCCAGCCAAGGCGAATCCGATCACGGTTACCAAAACGCCGAGTATGCCCGGCACCATGTAGTGCTTGTATTCCAATTCGGGATTGTAGAAGTATCTTTCGCGGATGTCGAGCAGGCCGCCCATGGGTTTCGCACCGAGCTTTTCGACGGCAATTGTTGCCGAGTAGCCACTGACGATTGCCGAGGAGTATGCCCCGATGACGCCCGCCGCTGCGCCGTCTTCGGCGTTAATGATTGTTTGCACTTTTGCACTGTTCTCGCGCATCAAATCTTTTTCGAAGTTGGCGGGAATGCGGAGTATCATCTTCGCCGAATTGTTCATTAGGAACTCCTCTGCCTCTCCCTCATTTTCGGCCGTGCCGGTCAGCACAAAATAGCCGGACGCTACGAATATATTGAATAACTGCCGAGAGGTTTCTGTCTTGTCGTTGTCGAGCAACACCATGTTAACGCTTTTGATCTCGAAAGTGGCCGCATTGACCAAAATGAGCAGCTGCACTACGGGCATTAAGAATATTATCGGCAGCATCTGGCGGTTCCGCTTTATGCTCTGGAATTCCTTGCGAATCATTATCAGAATTGTTCTCATATTTGTCCCGATGTATTATACACTTTGAAAATCACAGCTGCAAAAATCTCCAAAGCGATTAGCAGCAAAATGCGCAATGGTAGTTACAATTAAGCAAATATCTATTCCAAACGAGTTTTGAATTTGGCTATACTTAGCATTATTAGAAGTACAACCATTCCGGCCAATATCAAAAGTTCTTTCCAAACGAATTCGAGGCCCGCACCCTTGAGCATAACTCCTTTGATGGCACGCAAGAAATACGTGGCCGGAAAGATCTGAGTCAGGTACTGAAGCCATTCGGGCATGTTCTCGATTGGGTAGATAAACCCGGACAGAAGCATAGTGGGCAGCAACAGTCCGATTAAGCATATCATCATCGCGATTTGCTGAGTGTTCGTTATCGTCGAAATCAGCAGTCCCAACGCCAGCGCAGCGATGATATACATAAAAGTGAGCAAAGAAAACACGCCAACGCTTCCCACGAACGGCATACCGAAGACAATGATAGCCAGAACAAGCACGGACAAGGCATTGAAAACGGCAAGCACGATGTACGGAATAACCTTCCCGAGGATGATCACGGCCGGGCTGAGCGGCGAAACGAGCAACACTTCCATCGAACCGGTCTCTTTCTCGCGAGTTATCGAGATCGAGGTCATCAAAGCAGATATTAGCATCAGAATAAGCGTAACCAATCCCGGCACGAACATGTTTGAACTCTTCAGCTCGGGATTGAAAAGCATTTTGACTTCGGGAGTGATTAATTGTTTCGATTGGAATCTTTGAGCGGAATAATCCATGATTATCGCCGAGGAGTATGAATTCATCATTGTGGCCATATTGGGATTCGAGGCGTCGTTGATGAGTTGGACCGACGCCACGCCCTCGCGCGAGAGCCTGTCGGCAAATCCGGCCTCGAAAACTATGGCTTGCTTGGCCTGGCCCGATTGGAATACTTGTTCGATTTCGCTGTCGGAGTCCAGATAGCGGGCCAGATGGAAATATGGCGAAGATACCAATTTGTCGATTAATTCTCTCGAAACATTGTCTTTGGACTTGTCCAGAACGGCGATATCGACGTTGCTGATTTCGTTCCGCACAGCATATCCGAAGATCAGCAGCTGCGCGATCGGAATTCCGAAGAGCACGAGCAACGTGCGTTTGTCCCGGAAAATGTGTTTTACTTCTTTTATTACGAATGCACCGAAGGATGTCATTTTGTGCCTCTGTACTTCAAGTTCTTTTTGAATATTCTGTTTAAATGATTGAATAACAAATATCAAGATCTTTGATAGTTTTCGCCCCGAGCAATTTTGATAAAGACTTCGTCCATCGAATCGGACGCGAACGTCTTCTTTAGGCCCGAAGGCGTGTCCAAAGCTCTGATTTCGCCATCGACCATCATCGAGATCCTGTCGCAATACTCGGCTTCGTCCATGTAGTGCGTGGTAACGAAAACCGTCGTGCCGCTGTCCGCCGCCGCATAAATCAGCTCCCAGAATTGCCGACGAGTGATTGGATCCACTCCGCCGGTCGGTTCGTCCAAGAATACGATTTGTGGCTTGTGGAGAATTGCTGTCGAGAATGCGATTTTCTGTTTCCAACCCAACGGAAGCGACCCGACCAAAGCCCGAGCATGCTCTTCCATCCCCAAGCGTTCGAGCAGCTCGCCTGATTTCGATTTGATTTCTTTGGGCCTCATGCCGTAGATGCCGCCATAGAACTGCATGTTCTCAATGACAGTCAGTTCTTCGTATAGCGAGAATTTCTGGCTCATGTAGCCGATGTTTTTCTTAATTTTTTCGCTTTGCTTGTAGATGTCGTATCCTGCAACGAGCGCCTGGCCCGAAGACGGTGCGTGCAGGCCGGTGAATATTTTGATGGCCGTGGTTTTGCCGGCTCCATTCGCGCCGAGGAAGCCAAAGATTTCGCCGCGGAATACATCGAATGATATGCGGTTCACAGCTGTGAAATTGCCGAATACTTTCGATATTTCTTTCGATTCGATTACTTTCGTTGATTTATCCATTTTCTTGCACGCCCATTAAATCGATAAAAACATCTTCAATGTCCGGCGTAATCAATTCTATACGAAAGTTTGCAATCCCGGAGCTGCGAACGAACGTCTCGATCTCGGGTGCTGAGGCGCCAGAGTTTTTATCGATATAGTGAATGGATTCGCCGAACGAAAACGCTGAATGCGCCCTGCCGGATTGCTTCAGGAATCGGAGCATCGATGATTTTTCCTGAGTAAAAACGCCATATACTTTCCTCGAGAATTCTCGAACGATTTGCTCCGGCGCACCGACGCGCAGAAAATTGCCTGTCTGCATCAGAGCGACTCGGTCGCAACGGCCGGCTTCGTCCATGTATGGAGTGGAGACAATGATTGAAATTCCTTGCTGGCGCAACCGGCCGAGCATGTCCCAGAATTCCTTTCGCGAAACTGCATCGACGCCCGTGGTTGGCTCGTCGAGCACGAGCAAGCGAGGTTTGTGGATGAGCGCGCAGCAGAGAGCGAGTTTTTGCTTCATGCCGCCGGACAGCTTTCCGGCGCGCCGCTTTTTGAACGGCTCGAGCTGAACGTATATTTCTCGTATCAGCCCATAGTTTTCTTCCACAGTCGTATTGAATATCGAAGCGAAGAACTTCAGATTCTCCTCGACCGTGAGGTCCTGATAGAGAGAAAACTTGCCCGGCATGTATCCCAAGGCCCGCCTGATGTGCTTAGCTTCGCTAACGGTATCGAACCCGACCACGCGCGCCGTGCCCGAATCGGGCAGCAAGAGAGTGGTCAGTATTCTGAACAGCGTGGTCTTTCCGGCTCCGTCCGGGCCGATCACGCCGAAGACCTCGCCCTCCGGCACGGAGAAAGTCAGTTCGTTGAGCGCGAGCACGCCCGGATACGATTTCGATAGTTTATTGACTTCAATAATCATTTCATCCCTTTCAAACAATCAAATGGTTAAACTTATAGATTTAACCATTTGGTTAATACGCAAACTTAATGAAAAACCAATTGAAAGTCAAGAAGTTTTTTTCTTGTGAATTATTTGAACATGTAATGAAGCAACATTGCACAAAGCAGAGCTATCCGGTGGGCGATGCACATTAATAGCATTACTGATGTCACTCGCTCATCTTGTATCGTGCCTGTAGTAACGAAAGAGCCGCGCTTATCTGGAAGGCGGCTCTATATTCTTCATTATTTTGTTTGGATTATCATACTACGATATGCAACGATAATACAAAATTTAGCGTCAGAACTCAATGGAGAATATTCCACTATTCATTGAATCCTAATCCAATACAGTCTTCAGAAACTATTTCAATAGTACCTTTTCCATACTTTTTATTCTTTCATAATATTGAGAATTGTCCGTTAACCATTTTTTTGCTTCATTCTTCCATAAGATAAAATTCTGTTTATCCTTTTTCAGAAAGAAATTATACGCAAGATTGTAGCAATTCTCGCCATTGTAAGTATTATCCTTACATACTGTTAATGCCGTTTTACATGTTTCAGCTGCTTTGTCTATTTGCCCTAATTGAATCAGTGAATAAATCAGCTCTTTGTTTAAATAAGCATCAGTTGGATTATTCTTTAGAGCATTGTCTAATACGTTAAATGCTTTATCAAACTGATTCAGGCAATTGTATGAAAATGCAAGTTCAACGTCGAGTCCATCGAACTTAGGATTAACCATTTTGCCTCTTTCGAGGAATGTCAATGCTTTTGCGCATTCATTCCATTCGTTATATATGTATCCCATGCGATACAGTCTTTCCACAGAATTTGTATCAGTTTTATAATACTTGAGCCAATCTGGGATGGGTTGTATTTTCAATTCATCGAACTTAGTTTCAGGTATTAATGCAACATAAGTACTTTTGGGCTGAAGCCTGACCTTAATGCTGTATTGATCACTCTTTTTTGCAATGTACTCTCCTGATGGCGAAATGGAAAAAGTACCTTCATTGTTAAACGTCAAACCAGCTTGTGTGTCAATATAAATGAAGCCAAAAGTGTAGGTGCTATCTTTATTCATTTCAAACGCGACCCATTTGTTTTCGCATTCGACAAACCGTTTGTTGAAATTTAATGCTGTTTGTGCGTTAAGACTTGTAACGGCAAGTGCAAGAATAATAAGCAAGTATCTCATAATCTTTGGTGTTATGTGTGAATAAAATAGCATATAGAAGTTTCAAATATAAACTCGTTGGTTTCGGGTTTGGATTGTCCTTTCCGAAAATCAAAATGCCAGTATGGATAGAACTTCTTTAATGAACTCTTAATATATCTACTAATTTACAGAATTCCATTCGAATATCCTAAATAATTTTGCGTAGTATCAAAAAGTGGTATTTGGTGGCGGCCCAAAGAAGTAATTATTTGCAACAATGGGTTTTAATCCATTGCCAGTATTATTGTAAATCATTGAAATATCAAAAAATCCCCGAACATCATTTTTCAAAGGGTGCCAAAGAACGGCATTCGCGTAACACACTGATAATATTAGAGCTTGAAATATACACAAACCAAATTGCTATACCCTCATCCCCGGCTCTTCTCCCGACGAGTGAAGGGAGTTATAAACGTGTTTTGGGGGAAGTCCCTCGTCGCACTTTTGGAGAAAGGGTTTTATGGTTTGAGGGCTTTTCTAACGCAAATGATTAGCCTCCGAATCCATTCTTCATTCTTGGCAGTGCAATGATGAAATTGCTGCCTTTGCCGAGTTCGCTTTCGACGCGGATAGTGCCGTTGTGCTTTTCAATAAATTCTTTACATAGAATCAAGCCCAGCCCGGTTCCGGTTTCATTGCTTGTGCCCATCGTAGAAACTTTCGAATCGATACGGAACAGCATGTCTATCGTTTCGGTACTCATTCCCACACCGGTATCGGATATTGAAATAATAGTATTATCGCTATCATCATTACCGTCAAGAGTAATGGTTCCATCCGGATGAGTAAATTTGATAGCGTTTGAAATCAAATTCCGAACGACAGTATTTATCATGTTTTCATCGGCGAATATCGGGAACGACACTGGAATGTTATTAATCAAGGTGATATTTTTGTTTTCTGCGCTTGGCTTGAGCAGTTTAACAATTTCAACCGACAGAAATTTGAAATTAAACTCACATGGGTTGAACTGAATCTGGCCGCGTTGGGAGCGAGACCATTCGAGCAAATTCTCTAATAAACTATAGACATTACTTGCTGAATGCTTCATTAAATCTAAAAATTCTCTTCTTTCGATCTCTTGCAAATCATCATAATCATCTGCCAATAATCTTGAAATTTCTTTAAAATTCCCAAGTGGATTCTTTAAATCGTGTGCAATTATGGAAAAGAATTTGTCCTTTGTCGAATTGGATTCCTTGAGTTCTGCTTCGCTCGTCCGAAGAGCCATTTCAACGGTCTTCAGCTTGGAAATGTCGTGAGTGCTCGTTCGAGAGCCGATATGCTTGCCGTCTGGAGTAAAAACTGGCAATCCGTTAACTTCGACCCAAACAATTTCTCCACTCTTTTTGATCAATCTAAACGTTACAGGTTCCACATTTTCAGCATTTTGGAATAGCCTTTTGTGAGCGGAAACGGCATATTCATAATCTTCAGGATAAACAACATCGGCAAATGACAGTTTCAAGTATTCTTCAGCAGTATAGCCCATGATGCTTTCAATAGAGGGGCTGCAATATAGGACTTTATTATCTCGGTCGCGGAACATTTCCCAATCGCTACAGTAATCAGAAATCAACCTGAATTTCAGCTCGCTCTCGGTAAGTTTTTTATTGACTTCATTCAATTCGTTGATATAATGTTTGATCTTTTCTTCGCTTGCAATCCTCTCGGAAATATCCTCAATAATCCAAATGGAACCCGTAGTTGGATTATTTATATCGACTGCACTGCCCACGAACCTGCACCAGAATTTTTCGCCATTACTGCGTTTCAACTGAAGCGTTATATCTGAATGTTCGCCCCTGGCAAGTTTTTCATACTCGTTCGCAAACACATTATATGATTCAACGGAGGGAAAGATGCAGCGAGTGGATTTGTCCTGCATATCCTCGATAGGCATTATAAATTGTTCGGCAATTTTTAAATTGCACCATTTGAATTTCCGATCGCTGATATATGCAATACCAACCGAACTGTTTTCTAAAATAATGCTCTGAATTTTATTGATTCTCTCGATTTCTTTTTGGGCGGCTTTTAACTTTGATATATCGACGATGATCCCAATCAAGCCTCCGGGCGAACCATCGATTAATGTAAACCCGTTTACAGAGTATAGAGTAGAGTGTATGTTTTCGTCGGAGAAGTGTAATGGCAACTCGTAGTTGATTTTTTTCGCGTTGGCAATAACGTCAACATCTTCATTCTGAAAGCGCTCTCTTTCCTCCTTAGTTAAGAATTCCAGATCCAAGGCAGTTTTCCCGGAAAAATATTCTCGTGAGATTCCGAACTCCCTTTCGAAAGCACTATTGCATCCAATAAATTCAGCATTTGAATTTTTAACGAAAACGGGATATGGAATGCTGTTGATTAGAGCTTGCTGAAAAGCAAGTTGATTCTTTATCTCATTCTCTTTTTCTATATTCTCAGTAACGTTCTGCAGATTGACAACTAAGGCATTAACGCCCGGCTCGTCCAACATATTAGTAACAACACAGTCCAAGTATATGTATAAATTGTTCTCGCCCAATCGTCTGATCAGTATCCTTTGCGCTTCCTCGGGATTTTCCATTACATAACTAATTATTCTATTTGTATTTTCCACATCGTCAGGATGCAGATACTCCGAATAATTCTTACCGATTGTCTCGTCATCCATGACACCGGTTATTCTTGTTGTTGAAGGTGTTCTGTATAAAATAGTACCGTCCTTGTCGAGCAAGATAATAGCATCGTGGCTGTTCTCGATTAATGCACGAAACTTCTTTTCGCTTTCGATAAGTGCATTTTCTGTTTTTTTTCTAATGCTTATATCTTCCAATAAACCGACAATCCCAATACATTCGCCTTCAGAGTTTTTTATAACATTCTTATGAAAATTTACTTCTCGGTACTTGCCATCATTGTACTTCACAACGGTTTCATAAGATTGAATTTCTTTTTTGCTAAGCAAATCAAGATCGGCCTGTTTATAAACGTCAGCAGAAGCCTTGTCGGAAACATCATACATATCATGCCCAATAATCTGGTCCCGAGATTTGCCGAGATAGAACTCAAATGCTTGGTTGCATTCAATATATTTGAGTTCAGCATTTTTTGCAAATAATGGATATGGAATTGTTTCCAGTATTGCTTTGAGGTTCTCTTCGTTTTGTTTGAGAGACTTTTCCAATCTTTCAAATTCAGCTACTTTCGCTTCCAGTTCTTCATAGGTCGGTTTCATGATTATTTTTTGATTTGTTAAAAATCGTGAATAATATTTCGAGAGCAAATCTTATTTCCCTTATTTACAACGTGAATACTCAATTACTATATACAAACTATAGTAAACGAATCTTATGAAGAATTATTTCTTTTCGAAAGCGATACTGAGTCCAGATAAATACAACTCTCTACAAAGAATCCCACTGGGATTCAATATAAAAATCGTCGTAAAAATACGGTGAGATGAGGTATGGAATGCGATGACATAGAAATGTGGCGAATTGCTGTACTCAGCAAAGGCTATTGGGCAGAGCTTAGGGCTGTTTATTTCCGCTTATCATGTTCAACCCATATCAGGTCGGATGTGTCATATCCAATCTCATTGGCAATCTTAAGATATTTATCTTTAATCTCGGTGGGTATATTGATCTCGCGAGATAGTATCCACAAATAATCAAGGCTTTTCCCTGCAACCAAGGTATATTTGTAGTCATCGTCAATGGCAATTACATTGTATCCGGAATAAAAAGGTCCGAAGAATGATACTTTAAGCATAGCGATGGTATCATCTCCGACAAATTTTGCTTTTCCTATTGCTTGAGTCCATTCCAATTTCTTTGTATTATATCCTTGATTTAAAACCTTAATGGTTCCGTCGTCGTTCAAAGAATATTCCGCGGTAGTGTTGCTCAAATCGCGTTCATATTTAAAATCTTTTCTGGCAATCTCATACCACTTTCCGAGATATCTATTCTTTTCAAATGGAGTTACTGCCACAGCTCCCTCGGGGATTGTCGAACAAGAAAATAATCCAATCATGATTATCATCGAAGTAAGTAAATAATATATTTTTTTCATTTTCATTTTTCCTGGCTTGCAAACAGAGAAAGAACATGAAATAGGAATTCTCAAAACATCAAAACATAGCACACATAATACAAAACAAATATCTCAACAAAATATTTTATCTCTTCGTTTATAGGAATCCCGCAAGGATTCAACATGAGTAATACCGTATGGAATGCGGTGGTGTGGGTACGACCTACCAATGCCACGGGTTGCAGCCATGGCTACTCAAGAGTTCAACCCTGCGGGGTTGATGTGGGTGGAGTTCGGACTTATTGGTGTCCAGGTCTATGCCACGGATCGTTTATTCTACAGATAGCATCTATTCCACGGGTTGCACCCATGGTTAATCAAGA
>CAZSWR010000002.1:0-88541 GCA_964610885.1 uncultured Hyphomicrobiales bacterium
AATTGAAAATATATGCGCTACATAATACTAAGTATGTATTAGTCGGATGAACCATTATTTCAGAAGAATGTAAGGCAAAGTTTGGGAAGTAGTAATGCGGTAAACAAAAAAATTAGACAAACAATTTTAGGGGACAAGCATAAAGACTTCTTCTTTTTCCATAATGGTATAACAGCAATCTGTAATAGGTTAGAACTTAATGGAGATAAACTAAAACTTTATGGTTTAAGTGTTGTAAACGGTTGCCAATCTTTAAATACTATTCAAAGCTGTAGTGAAACGGCCAAGAAACTTGAAGAGACCTATGTCCTATTTCGTTTCTATGAAATTCCACAAAGAGACAGGGCTGAATTAATTAGTATAAATACAAACTCACAAAGTGCAGTTAAACCGAGAGATTTAAGGAGTAACGACAAGCGAGTTCTGAACTTAAAACGACTTTTTGAACAAAAGTATAATCAAGGATATTTTATTACTAAACGCGGAGAAATTGCGCCACCAGAAAAAGACAAAAATTTCATAATAGACTTGTCTGACTTAGGCAAATATCTTATAGCTTGGCACTCCCAGAGACCAAACATTTCTTACGGAGAAACAAAAATATTTGATAAGTATTTTGAAATTCTTTTCAAGAGAGATTACAAACCTGAAAATATTCAAGGTCTTAACAATTGGATGAAGGAAATTATGACGAATTGGACAGACAAAAATCCACTTGGACTTAATGAGACATTACTAACAATGAAAGCTTATGCTCCTTTTCATCATTTGTATGCAATTTCAATGATCTTTGCAATTGGGAATAACAAATCGGACAGAGTTCCTGCTCCTAGCATTACTTGGGAAAATGCAAAAGCAAGCGGCATGATAACGCAAATAGTGAAGACTACAGGACGTTGTCTTAATACTGCATTGAGGGTTGCATCAAATAGGAGCTTACCAAACAATACAATATTCAGTCCTCAAAATTGGATCAAATCAAAACAAAGCCTTAACGACATTAATGCTGCAATTGAGCAATATGTTGATATGTTACCCACAATGGAAGGTGGAGAGCTACAATATGAGAAACTCAAAAACGCTATAACAATCGGACAAGAACAATTTGAGTATAGATTACAAGCAGAATAAAGAACGAACGCATAACACGCGGTACAAAAAATTGCCGGTTCAGTAGGTAATTCAAGGGTTGTAGCCCGCTTCAACTTTTGTGTAACTTGACAAGATATCGCCCGCAATCGGCAACTTTTCATACCGCCACCGTTAGGCGTCATGCAAGAAGACTCATCAAACTTAAAAAGCAAATGAGATATTAAGGATTGAATTACTAAGAAAAAATTGACTTTAAATATATGTTGAAAAATTAGAACTAGAAAAAGAGATAATCATGGATATAAAAAAACTATCAAGAATTTTACTTGTAACAGGAGGATTTATAGAATTAGTAATAGCGATTTTACATTTCATCTGGCCTTTCAATTTATTGCAATTACCTGTTTTTAATGAGGTTTCAAACTCTATCAAAGATTTTTTACTTATAATGTCATTGGCATTAAGCCTATGTATGATTATTTTTGCTTTTTTTTCATTTTATTTTTCAAAGAAAATTATGCATGGAGAAAACAGTGCTTTATTTTTTTGCATTTCTCAAGCAATATTATGGATAGTTCGATTAATTCTTGAGTTTCTAATCCCTGTAAAAATGCCTTTATATTTTATAGAAAATCCAAGTGGTATTATAATTATTGGAGCAACCTTTATTGTTATAATATATTTGATTCCTGTATTTTTATTTAGAAGGAAGGTTATAACTATTTGAATTATTAAAAAAAAAAGCACGAACGCCCAACAAACCGTAGCAAAAATGAGGGGTTTCGCAAGTAATTCATATTCGGCACTTTATTGTTATATTGGCTGTGGGATACAAACGCATCCCTTTAATCCCTCACTTTCCAGCTCGATGCACTCAATTCAAGCTTGGACGAAACAGTATTTAGTTTATTTGTAGGCTCGGGCGGGCGAACGCTACCAGAAACGCCAAACGAGAGGTTACGAACCCAAAAGCGAAACTCCACGTACGCATGGGTGTATTATATGCTGGGCGCCGATAACCGCCAGCTGGCGCTGTACAACGGCTTGGAGACTGTGTGCTCGGGCGAATTTGTTTATTTCCGGCCGGATGAGTATATTACGTATGGCGCGAAAGGCCTTTCGGACATACGAACCGACGCAAAAGGAGAAAAAACAATCAGCATATTCGACCACCTCGGCTCTGTGCGCTGCTCGATGCGGCAGGACGGCACTCTGATAGGCTATAGAGATTACGAACCCTTCGGCGCGCCCCTATCGGACAAACAGGAGAAGACCCGCTTGGGCTTCATCGATAAGGAGCAAGACAGGGAGAGTTCTTTGGCAGACCACGGCGTGCGGAAGTACGACTACGAGACGGGACGGTTCACGAGAAGATAAATTGTTTGCTTTCTCGATGATTCTGCATTATATTTGCTCCAACGTCAAATTTGAAGGTGATTAAGATGGATGCTGAACTTATTCATGAAATTATTGAGATTGCAAAAAGGTATAAAGTAACGAAGCTCATATTGTTTGGCTCGGCCTTGGAATCATTTCCGGCTGCTGCCGATATCGACCTTGCCTGCGACGGTTTGTACGATAAGAGCTTTTTTAGATTTGGGGCAGAGATTGAAGCTTTGCTCGGCAAATCGGTTGACTTGTTGCCTTTATCGCCCTCAGACAGGCTAACAGAGTATATAATTAATCATGGAAAAGTTGTATATGAATCAAAAGTTGCTTGAAGAAATATCAATTGATTTGGAATCTATGTTTCAAATAGTAATAGATGTTGAAGCGTTGCTTGCCGAAGTAAAGACTCAAACTCCAAACAATATTTATAAAACTGCTTTGGGCGGATTTGCCGCGCAGTTTTATAATGGGATTGAGAACATCATGAAAAGGATCCACAAGGCTTACAATATTGATTTACCTCGAGGCGATAACTGGCATATAGTTCTACTTGACAGGTTTTCTGTGAATTCTGATTTCCCTACTCCCTGCAAATTTTCGGATGAGTTGATTTTATCACTTACGGACTACCGTCGCTTTCGGCATTACTTCTTTCATGGATATGGTCATAATCTGAATTGGGACATCATCAGTAATGCTGTTTCGGACATAAATGAGGTGTTCAATGCTTTCCGAGCAGCAATTTTGAAAGATTCCCCAAATTGATTAAGTAGTATGTAATACAATGATCATTATGGCTTTGAAATCGCAACGAGACGGGACGGCTGGCGATCGACGAGCAGAGATAAAGCATTGTGTTTTTTTTCTCCCTCTTAGCACGACTTGGGCAGTCGTCCTACGAGTGGCGCAGGATTATTCGTCCGAATGTGTAATTCGAGTCGGACGAATAGCCCAAGGAAGTGTCTGAATCGCTCGAAGCGTTTGATTTTATTGAAAATTGTTATTTCACTACCGATATCTTCCGAGTTACTTGGCCGCCTGCCGAACGCAAACGGACAAAATAGATTCCCGATTCGCATTCGGCGCAATCGTACGATTGGCTGTGCTCCCCGGCGGATTCCATGCCGGAGAATACTCTCGAGACCAGCTCGCCTTTTGCGTCGATAACGTCGATTTCAATATTCGCATCGGCGGTCAATGACCACTTCACCACGACAGAGCCGTTGGATGGATTTGGCGAACACGAAAGAGCCAAACCGCCGTTGCCTGGGTCGGCTGCCGGAGTGAAATCGCCTTTGGCAGCGCGAACGATCAATGCGGCGTCCGAGGTGTACCTGAGCGTGTTGCCGGAGTTCTGCGGCCGAAGCAGGTCTGTGATTTGAGTAATATTTAGCATTCTTTCTTTGTTCGATGAATAATCCCAGAGCTTCAATACAAGCTCTTCGGATTCTTCGGCTCCCTCAATCTGCGTCGTGTTCGGATTGTCTCCCCAAACGGTTACGCCGGCCTTGCCGCCGTCGAACAGTCCGCTTCCGATGAGCTTGCCGCTTCGCGTGAATACTCCCACCGAAGTGCCGTTCGTGGCCGAATCGCAGCGAATAAGCAAATTGGCGCTGTTGCCTGTGTTTTCCTCGAAATCAGTGTATTTTTGAGCGATTGGGGCATACTGCCTTTGCGAAGATCCTCCGGCCGCGTTGGGCAGGGTCGGATACGTCAGCGTCCCCGGGTTGATCATACAAACTTTGTAGCCTTCGCCCGGGCGCATCTGTGGCACTTGGTTGATCGAGAATAGCGGGAAATACACCCTGCCCTGATAATTCTTCAATAGAAGCATATTTGTGCTTATCGATGATATTGCGGTGGGCGTGGATTGGGCGTATTCTGGCAGGAACGGTATAAGGCTCCATTTCATCCCGCCGGGAAGCACAATGGGCGAAGTTGAAGGATTGGCTCTCAGGCCGTAGAATATTAGTTTTATATCCTCGGTTGTATAGATTTGATACCCTTCCAAATAGTTCCAATTGGTCAGATCGCCCGGCGCTGGGAAAGTGTGTCCGTTTTGATCTTTGATGCGTTTAATGCTGCCGATAACCGGTCGAGTGATGCTCGCGATACTATTGTCGATCGGTATGACGTTCGACGAAATGATATTCCAAACATAGCGCGGTACGTCAACTGTGAACTCCGAATACGTGGTGAGCGAAGTGATGGGGGAGAGCTTGTCGTCTCCGAATTTTTCCGGTGTGGTGGAGTATGCAGTGCTATATACCACATTTGCTTCGTAGGCACGGCCTGTTTGGGCGTCCCAAACGAGCACATAGTAGTCTTCGCCCTCTGAAAAACCGTCTTTGGCGATTGTTTCGGGATTGTCTCCGAAAGCAGCGATTGCCATGTTCTTGCCGGTTTCATAAACTGAGAATCCGTCGCAAACCCAATGATTGGCTGGCATTCGGTAGAATACGCCAACTGCATCGCCTGTGGCCATACTGCGGCCTCCGACTTTGGGATTGGCAGTCGTCGGTAGGATGATGGTTGCTGTCTTGTCCGATGTGATGAACACGTTCCAATCGGAAGGCACGGGATACAATCCGCCTTGGATTGTGAAGAATGCGTCGGAGAAGTCCACAATGTGCGGCAGGTTGTTGTCAGCCACGCGCACCAAGCACTCCACCGAAGGATTCGACGGGGTGGTCCATTGATATGATGACTGCGTCGCCGGCACGTCTTGCACAATGTTGATCCAATTTCTGCCGTTGTCCGTCGAAAAGTCCAAGCGAACGCTATTGACGCCCACGCTGAACCAACTGATTGTATAAGTGCTGTTGGCGATTAGTGTTTCGCCGCCATTCGGAGAATTAACTACGATTCCAACTCCATCGATCGAGAAATTGGTAACGTTTTGGTCGAAGATTGCCGGATCCGCCACGTTCGATACTCTCACCTTGCAATCGGGCGAAATGTCTTTCGGCACTTGCCAAACGTAGTTCGATTGGATTGCCGGGATTTGCGAAATAATCGTCGTCCAGTGCGAGCCGTCATCGGTCGAGTATTCCAATTTAACGTATTGCATTTGTGTGGATTGCCATTCGATTTCCTGATACGTGCCGGCCAGGAAATCTTCGCCGCCCATCGGCTTTTTGAGCAGAAGCCCAACGACGGAGAAGGTCTGGTCAGATGTGTCGGACAGCAGAGACCTGTCCGAATCGGTCGTGCGGAACAGATAATCGTTCGATGGGTTCGTAGGGACAGTCCACTGGTAGAAGCTCGAAAGTGGGTCTTGGCTGATCGTCAGGTCGGTCCAACTTGACCCGCGGTCCGACGAGTACTGAAGTGTGAGGTAGTTGATGCCCACGGCGTCCCAATTCACAATGTAATTCAGTCCCATGAAGAGCTTTTCGCCGCCATTGGGGTTTTTTAATTTGACACCGGTGATCTGAAGTGTTGCGTCCGAAATGTCATTAATCGGCAGATGGTCTGCGTCCGAAACCTTTATCAATACATTCGACGAAGGAGTGCGCGGAACGCACCAATTCATGTATTTGCCATAAACGGCTGGAGTGGAGCTTTTAATCAGATTCCACGTGGCGCCGCCGTCGGTTGACCAATCCAAACGGACATTGGCAACATCCTTGCTCGTCCATTCGATGTCGTGCATTTCGCCAACCAGCCAGTTCTCGCCTCCATTGGGCGATGTCAGTTCCACTTGGTTTGGCAAATATTTAATATAAATCGGCCCGACCGAGGAATACGTCAGAGAATCCTCTGCATCGACAATTTTTATCCATACCCTATGGATGCCCACGAAGTCCAGATCCCAATCGTAGTATCCTTGGGCGGATGAAAGGCCATCTTTGATCAATTTCCAGGGTGCGTTGTCTGCCATGTAGTAAACATTGACCAGCCTCATATTGGTACTGCTCCAAGAGATTCTGTTCGGAGTGCCAAAGTAGAGGCTGTCTGTGATTGTTTGGTGCGAAGTGATGCGCAAATTCTTGTAAATCAGTTTCAGTGGATCGTCAGCGCTGCCGAGTGTGCCGGTGATGCTGTCAGTGTCCATTGCGGAAATATAGTAATCGATTCCGTCGGTGCTTGCATAGGCCGAAGGGATTATCGCGCGGTATTCGTTGGCGGCCCCGAATGGCAAAAATGTGGAATAGGTGAATTCTTCGCTGCCTGCTTTCCTGAAATAGGCTCTCAGATCTTGGATCGCATTGGGCGCACTCGTTGCTCGGATAATCATTTCTATCGGATGCCCAATTGTGTTGTCGTTCAGGTTAGTAATCGATTTAATCGAAATTTCAGGCGGATTGCTCGGATCCACGAACAAATTGTATGGCTTGGTTTCGGGCAATGATTGCGGCAGAGTCGATCGGCGAGAACTGTTCTCGGCATAGAAATAGAAATCAACTCCATGGGCCGTCGGTCCAATTGATGGGATCGTGCAAGTATATGTTTCTGTGTGGTTTGCGTTTGGTTCCAAGCCGGGGTTCTTTTTGTTCATTGTAACCGAAGAATAAGACAACTCTTTGTGTTTCCTGTAGAACAATTTGACAGTCGGATAGACGCTCAAGTCCCTGACATCGCATTCGAAAGTAATGTTTGAACTTGCCGGCATAGAGATTGTCATCAAAGATTTCATATATGAGTTAAGCGAGATTTGGGGTACCTCGAAGGGATTGTAAACGGCTTCCGATTCGCTGGTTAATTGCTTGAATTCAGCTAAATACGAAACAGGCACGGCCGAAATGCAATTGGATACAGATAGTCTTATGTCGCTTATTGCTCCGCTGGGCATCATTTGGTCGTCGAGCAATACATCAGCGCGGAACTGGTCGCCATACTTACGGAAATGCAGCGGCAGAGTGCGCCTCGACGAAGCTCCGAAAAGCATCAGATTGCCATTTGGAAGCCCATCGCCCGTGTTGCACGAAATCGAGAACCGTTTTGCTCGCGCGAAATAGCCCTCGGTTGGAAAATCTGCAATCGCGATACTGCTTCCGTGCTGCGCGCTCAGAACGAATGACTTTTCAGAATCAATAAAATCAGAAACCAACATAGTCGGCGAAGTGTAATGCGACTGCGGGTCGAACCAATCGCCCCAATGCAGAGAGCTTGCCTGCGGCTGTTGGAGGCTGGCCAAGGCAGAACCGAAACTGTTAATGCTGCCGCTGAGGCTCCGCAGGGCAACGCTGTTCGACAAAATAGCTGCATCTATTGCCGCTCGAGAGGCTGCCAGGCCCTGAGCTGGATTGGCAGCTGATACGATCGATGTGAAGACCTTACACTTGTCATAATCGCTCGCCGTAGGTGATTGGCCGTGTTCGTATATGTATCTCCAATAAATTGCGTAGCGCGAATAGTCCGGCTCTTCGGCGCTTCCGAATGCCAATGATGCAATGTTGGAAAGTGCATTGTTTGCATTTTGAAAATACAAACGCCCATTGCCAACGAAATTCATCTCAATATTTGGATAGAGAATACTCGCGATCGTGGCAGGAATGCCGCTCGTGATGAACCCGAACTCTTGCGATTGCGAGGCCATTAGCTGAGGATTAATTGTATTCATCACTCCGCGGTAGAACTCACGGGCGATCAACGCACGCATTGCGTTCTCTGTAGTGCCGTATTCGGGCATAGTTGCGCCCAGGTTGGACTCGACGAAGATTCGCCTGTCCGGCCCGTCGATCGAATAGCTCCTGAATCCGGCGGCGGAATCTGTGTAGAAATGCGTCTGGCCCGTGCCGTCCGTTATGAACAATTCATACAAATTATCGCTGTCGGCCGGTTTGATGGGCGAAGTTATCGTTCCGCCGGCGAGCCGCAGCCCGGTGATTTGTTTCTGCCATTGCTCGATGAAAACAGTTTTTATTGAATCGGCATATGCCTTTGCCTGGGCAGCCGATTGGAACCAATTGTCTAAATAATAAATAGCATAGTCCTCGGTCGCGCCGAAGTACCCTTGGGCATTGGGGATTTTACCCGAAACTTTGCATTCGGTTACCAAACGCAAAGTTTCGATATCGAAGGGCATCATGCCGTTTTTATAGACAGTTATCGTACAAATTCCGGTTTCCCCGTCTTGCGGAGTCCAATAATACGTGGATTGCCCATTGGAAACGGTCAGGCCAGTGTGGTTCACGTACTGATCGCCACCGGCGGACGTGATGCTGAGCTGATCGCCGGATTCGACGTTCGAGAGTAATATCTTGTAATACTTTGCATTATAAATACCATTTACTTTCGTTGCCAGATGGTAGTAATCCATTCCATTGGTAACAAATTTCCTAACGAAAGTATTGGCCTCGACAGTTGCCGTCGGAGTGTCCGATGCCCAAAGTACGCAAGTCGAAAATGCAATTGCTGTCAGAAATAATAAGAGTTTTTTCATATTTTCACCGTAGTCTAAATTTCAATTATTTGGGGCTATATTAATATTTGACAATAATTCTGATGTTTCTTTGCGATTCTTTGGATTTGTCTGTCGCTTGATATACAATTCGATAGCAATTCGCAAAGCCCGACGTTATGTCTTTGTAAATGCACGTGAAAGCGTTCGATAGCGATAGCTGCGAAAATGCGGAGCCGAACAGTGGGAATGACGTTCCATTGGTGGCGCGCGCAATCGGCCCTATGTCGGATTCTTCGGCGCATGGGTCGCCATGGGACGTGATCGAATACAGTTTGGCGCGCACTCCACGCAGCGCTTCGATCGCTTGCGCATCTGTCAATTGTTGGCGGTTGTTTTGGCTGGCGGCGCATTGGATTCCTTCGTCGGTTAGGAGTATGAAATAACGCGCTGCATTCGCCCTGAAGTTAAACTCGTTAGATGATTTGACGATTGCTAAGTACGAAGGCTCTTCTGTGCCGCCGGTGGCAGACTGCGCAAGGTAATTCGAGAATTCCTGAGCTGTGCTCAAATTGGGGTTCGCAATAATCGGCGCCCCATTGTTTGAATTGGTTCCATACCTGCACAGGCCAAAACGGAGGCTCTCGGCGCCTGATTGAAATTTTGCAATGAAACTATTGATTTCCGAGTTGATAGCCGTTCGCTTGCCTTGCATGGATAAGCTGTTGTCAATTATAAAGATAATGTCTGCCGATTGAAGATCTTGCGCTGTGGATGTTTTCGTAACTGATTGAATCGATTGCTCCACTCCGTCCTCATAGAGGCGAAAGCCCGTTGGAGGAATTGTCTGGCTTGCGAGGCTGCCAAATACTTTCGTGTTTACTGTAACGGCAGGAAAATTATCATAATTGGCGGAAAGCACTTGCTGGCCAAACGTGGCGCGGAGTATCTCGAACCCGGCAATACTCCATCCCGAGGAGGTTTGCGATCCGTCTGAAGTTAGCTGAAAGCCAAGTCTGATGTCTTTGCCTGCGAGCGAAGAGATGTCGATATAGCTTTCGCGCCAAGGCGATTGGCCGGTGCGGTAGGCCAATTCGATCCAGTTCGTGCCTCCGTCCGTGGTGGCACGCACCCTGGCAAAGTCATAGTAACTTTCGAGGCTGAACTGCTCTGTCAGGCGAAGCAAAAGCTCTCCAGCGGCGCCGGTCGGCGTGCTTGGGACGGAGAATTGGCTCGTTATCAGCATCAGGTTGACGTTATTTTCATAATTATTTTCACCATAGCTTTTAACAGCTTGCTTAATTTCGGTAAAATCGGGACTATTGACTGCGACTATTGACCAAGAGCCTAATTTTGTGCACTGGTCGAGTGCGCTTTGGTCGAAGGCAAAACCGAAAACTGAGACGAAATTCTCAATTTCGGCCGGTGCGCCTAAGTCGTTGAAATTGTGGAATAATCCCTTTTGAAGTGTTGCCGGCGCGTCCTGCGCCATTGTTGCCGCGCCAAATGCGGAAACAACCCAAATCATTAGAATTAATGCAAGTTTCCTCGGCATTGCCATGTCCTTATGGTTATTTTTAATCTTTTTCAATAAATATAGAATCGGCGGAATACGTACAATCTTTAATAATTAATTGAAATATCAATGGATTGTAATCGTTATTCCTTCAATGAACTTGTGATTGGCATGGAAATAACTACCAATGTTATCATGTTTGAAACAAATTGCGTGCTAATAGCCAAAGCTCTCTGAAAATATTGCTACACAATGCGATTTAGTTCCTGTTCCGATTGGAAGAGAAGAGGTGCTGCTGTAAGTAATTGAAAATAAGGATGATAGGTTAAGTGATTAAATATAAAATTGCAAGTGTACATTGATAACAGATTGGCATATAACGTGATATGTGGTGTGAAATTAAAGTTCAGTATCGTTTTAGGTGTGTCGAGTTATTTGAGTATTAAACCTCTCCTTTTGTCCCCTCCTTACCAAGGAGGGGAAAGAAATCCTTTGCGTAGCAATGGGTTTCTGGGGTGGTTTGAAATTTTCGCGAGATGAAAGTATTAAGATTTAATTGCTGTTGTTTTATTCGTGTAATGGTAACTACCCATAAATGCGTTGTTGAGCCAATTATATTTAATTATAATTTTATCAATAGTCGTAGTATAATAAATTAAGAATATTGCATTTGCTCGGGTTAAAATGTAGATTAGGTGAACGTAGGAAGTATGAATAAAAATATAATATTAGCTGTTCTGATTGCTTTTTTTATATCCGTTTTTGTTGGATATGCTGACACTTCAATTAGCTCCAATATTGCGCAAAACTCTACGTGGACGGTTGAGGGCAGCCCGTATATTATTACGAAGGACATCACTGTCTATTCGGGCGCCACGCTTAGCATCGAGCCTGGATGCGAGGTTAGGTTCGCATACAATACCAGCCTTACAGTGAAGGGCAGGCTGTCTGCCATTGGATACGCAAATACGAGAATAATTTTCACGTCGAACGATGCTTCTCCAACGTCGCCGCGCTGGGGAAGCGTTAGCATCAGCACCTTGGAATCGAACCAACCATCGTATATAAGCAATTGCGACTTCTATTTCGGCGGGCGGAACATGCACGCGCCGCTAATAGTCAACACGCCAAGCTATCCGCAGATCGATGGCCTGACTTTTTTCAATAATAAATTCAATGCTGTCGAAATCACATCCGCAATCTTGGGCATCGACGCAACAATTCCCAATATCGGATTGCCATACTTGGTAATTAATGAATTTGTCGTGCCCCGGGAGCGCGTATTGAACATCGAATCGGGCGTCGTCCTGAAGTTCAACACCTTGGGCCTGTTGCGAGTGAATGGTATTATTAATGCTTTAGGTAACGAGAACCAACCCATTGTGATGACGTCTGTTAGGGATGATTATGCGGACGGCTTCGATTCGAATAACGACGGACTGAGTTATGGCCAAAACGGAGACTGGGGCGGTGCAGTTGTGGACAATCCATCCGCCGCCGCGAGGAGTACTTTCGTCAATTGCCGGTTTGCATTTGCCGGCGGCAGCCCCAAATCCCGCTACTCTACGATCGATGTAGAATATTCCACAGTCGTTGCGGAGGCGTGCACATTCGAGCGTTCGGCTCGGCTCGGCATCTTGATCGGTACGAATGGCAGGGCGGACCTCGGCGGCGGTATTTCGATGGGACGCAATTGTTTCCTCGATTTCAATTCAAACGGCAACTATGCAATATCGAACCAAAGCACCGCGGAAGTGCCCGCGCAAAACAATTTCTGGCAAATCACAGATTCTGCCGCAATTGCGCGATTGATCTACGACCGGTCTTCCGATCCGGCCATCGGTGCAGTGCCATTCTTTCCCTATTTATTCTCATGCCGTCCGGCAGCTCCGGAAACACCTCAACTCATCGCACCGGCCGATAATTCGACCGAAACTGAAATGAGCCTTGTATTCAAATGGAAAAAGGTGATGACGGCGTACTCATATTCTTTCCAATTGTCAAAAATCAGCGATTTCTCTTCGTTCGTGGTGAACGTTTCGGACATCACCGATACGAGCTTTTTTGTGAACGGATTGGAGGCAAATACCATATATTATTGGCGTGTGCGCGCTGGCAATTCAACCGGTCAAAGTTCTTGGTCCACGGCTTGGCGCTTTTCGACACGGGACACGAAACCGCCCGACGCACCGGTGCTGGTATCGCCTTTGGACGGAGCTGCCGGGTTGCCCTGCTCGCTGACGTTCCTTTGGGAAAGGCCGCTCAACGCGCAGTCGTTCAGGTTCCAAATTGCAGAGGACCCCGGTTTCGCAATTGTGCTGGCCGATGAAGAGAATATCGCAAGCAACAATCGCGATGTGCTGAATCTGGAAAACAACAAAGAGTATTTCTGGCGAGTCAAAGCTAAAAATGCGAACGGCTTCGGCCCATGGTCTGCCGTGAGGAGTTTTTCAACAAAATTATATCCTGATACGTTGCTGCCGGTGCCTTTTTCGTGGGAATACACGAACAGGACTGGGCAGAATATGTCCATCTTCGTCGGAACCGAAGCCAATAGCTGCTTGGATTGCGTCCGAATCAAACCGGGCGACGCCGTCGGTGTCTTTTTCGAAAACGATACATCGGTGGCCTGCGCCGGATACGCTTATTGGTTCGGGCAAACCGGCACTGTACTGGTTGCATGGGGCGATAATTCTTCGACCCCGGCCAAGGACGGTTTCGATTACCGCGAACCGCTCCGGTTCAAGCTCTGGGACGCTCAGGAGGGCCGCGTTATCGACGTGGTGGCAGTGCCGGAGTCAGGAGTTAATTATTACTTGCCGGATTCGATGCTGGTCGTGAAGCACTTCCGCAGGCTCACCGAACAGTCGATTAATCTTACAGCCGGCACTTGGACGATTGTGTCGTCGTCCGTGCTGCCGTCCGACCCCGCAATGGACTTCATCGTGCCGGATTCGACTTCAATTATTTCGAATGTGCTCGAGGACTACGTCTTTTTGCGCGAGAACCTGCACGAGATTCGCAAATGGAACATTTCCGAAGGCTACCAAGTATTTTCATCGAAAGGTACGAGTTTGCGCATTTTGGGAACCGATGTGTCGCCCTCAATTCCTTTGAAAGAAAAAACGTGGGCCATTCTGCCTTACTATCCGAAAACGGAGATTCCTCCGGCAGAAGCTCTGGCCACGATCAAAGACAAGATTCTGTTCATGCACTCCACCGATGGATCGGTTTTTGCGCCTAAATTCAACGTAAACCAGATTGCCACAATGAAGCCCGGCGAAGGATACAAGATAATTCTGTCCTCAGCTTCGGCCTTGGAGTATCCGAACAGTTACGGCGGGGCAGTCGGAGCGAGCTATCCCATTTTGTCCGCCTATCGCCACGAAAACACAGGAGTGCATTCAGCGCTAATTTTGCAATCTTCGGATTTCAACGATGGCGACGAAGTCTTCATTATGGATACTATTGGCAAAAACGTAGGCTCTGGGATCGCAACGAACCAGATTTGCGCTTTGGTGGCGTATGGGCACGACATATTTAACCCCGAAATCAAAGATGGGGCCATGGAGGGCGAAACTCTCTCGTTTGCCGTCAGGCGCAAGGAATCCATGGAAATTGTCCCGCTCGTCGTAAACCGAGTAACCGACCTACTGAGCGGCACCGACTTGGCTCCTGTATGTTATTACAAAAAGAACGCGCTTCATCGGGTGGACCTTTCGGCATTCACGCCCGTCGAGAGCAGTGCGGACGTTTTCTCATCAGTTGCCTCGCCCGATCCGGCAAATCGGGAGGTCAGCATAACTTTACCGATTGGCAATCGTAAGAGTATCAGGGTCTATAACTCTCTGGGGGCAGACCTAACGGAATCTCTCGAGTTGGCATACAGTATTTCATCTGTACAGATAACGGTGAGTTCGCTGCCGAGCGGCGTTTACGCTGCGGTTGGGAATTGCGACGGGCGGCGGATTGTTTGCGTTTTCAGGGTGGCTCGGTAATCAGGTGGCGACTCTTCCTTGTATGATAAGTGTGTTGAATGCGTCGCGGTAAGTCATTGAAATGTCAAGAAATCCCCCAACCCCATTTTTCAAAGTGGGACGAAGAAAAGATTTGCGTAAAACACTGACAATATTTGAAATAATGGTATACTCGAAGGGGCTGTATCATAAGTGTCATTCTGAACGAAGTGAAGAATCCATTGTCATTCATAATTCAATGTTAAATATGGATGTTTCACTTAGTTCAACATGACGAAATAACAGTTTTTCGCACTTTTGAGACAGCCCTGTGGCACAGAGATACTTTTTCAACAAGCTCTAAGTAAACAATAATGAATTTGAAAGAATATATTAAAACTGAGGCTGCACTCGTCGGCTTTCCGATCTGCGGAGTGGCCGAGGCCATGCGTTTGGACTCTGAGGCATCGAGATTGGCCCAATGGATTGAGGCAGGGAAAAGTGGCGAATTCCCATACATTACGGATAACCTCGAAGCATATTCAAATTGCCATATTCAGTACCCCAATGCACGGTCTGTGATTGTGTGCGGCCTGCCATATCGTTTGGATAAAGAGGAGTATGAATGCGAATCGGATGACTGGGCCGAAATATCTCAGTATGCAATTCGCGAGGATTACCACCGAGTGGTGAAGGATTTGCTCGAGCAGCTCGCCGAGAGGATTCGCAAGCAATTGCCCGACGCGATGCTACATACTTATTCTGATACTGGCCATTTCATGGAAAAGGCATTTGCGGCTCGTTCGGGCATCGGTTGGCAGGGCAAAAATACTCTGATTATTAATTCTGAATATGGGTCTTTCCTTTTCCTTGGTATTATTATTACAGATATTCCATTAGAGCCGGATGCGCCAATCGGGGACGGTTGCAAGGGCTGCCGAAGGTGTATCGAAGAGTGCCCCACGGGAGCGCTTTCAGAGGATAGGATGCTCGAAGCCCGTAAGTGCATTTCGTATTGGACCACAGGCCGCAGAGAGCTTGTTAATGTACCTGATTGCGTGATTCAAAATATTGGGAATCGGGTTTATGCCTGCGACGAATGCCAGAAGGCCTGCCCGTGGAATTCTCAGGCGAACACGGAACGCGAACCGCGTATGGCTTTTACGCCCGGACTGCGGCGCATTGCTTTGGAAGAAATCGATGCCATGAGCCAGTCCGAATTCGATCAAAAATTCAGAGATACTGCAATTGGATGGCTTAAAGTGAAAGTATTGAAAAGAAATGCGCAACTCCTGAGGCTCAAAAACTCATAAAACATTACTCCGGCTTGGAAAAAAGTGTTAATTTGCAATCTTATGCCGAATGAAATATTGGATTACTTTCGGCGAGTTGTGAGTACTATTTGAGAACTATATGAGTTTATCTTTAATAAGCATCAAACGTCCGGTTTTGGCAATTGTGATGAGCGTTGTCATTCTGCTGTTTGGCGCAATATCTTATACTTTGCTCGGAGTGAGGGAATATCCGAGTATCGACCCGCCGATTATCACCGTGAACGTTACTTACACGGGCGCGAATGCGGACATCATCGAGACGCAAATCACCGAGCCACTCGAG
Source organism: uncultured Hyphomicrobiales bacterium (assembly GCA_964610885.1). Lineage (GTDB taxonomy): Bacteria > Bacteroidota > Ignavibacteria > Kapaibacteriales > UBA2268 > CAZSWR01. Next base: position 15,917 of record CAZSWR010000002.1, read on the forward strand.
GAATCCATTAACGGTATCGCCGGCATTCGGTCGCTGACGTCGGTCAGCCGCGACGGCCGTTCGCAGATCACTGTGGAGTTCGACGTGGATCAAGACCTCGAGGCCGCCGCCAACGACGTCCGAGACCGCGTATCGAAGGCTCAATCGTTGCTCCCGCCGGACGTCAATCCGCCCACAGTTGTGAAGGCCGACGCCGACGCCAATCCGATTATTATGTTTAACCTAATAACCCAATCGAGGAGCTTGCTCGAAGTTTCGGCATTCTCCACTAACGTCGTTAAAGAGCGTTTGCAGACGATTCCCGGGGTCAGCGAAGTATCGATTTGGGGCGAGAAGAAATACTCGATGCGGCTTTGGCTCGAACCCTCCAAGATGTCAGCTTTCGGAATAGTTCCCTCGGACATTCGCTCGGCTCTGGCCGTTGAGAATATCGAACTGCCATCGGGCAAGATCGAAGGCACGCAAACCGAGCTTACCATCCGCACTCTGGGCCGAATCTTCACCGAAAAAGATTTCAATAACATGATAATCAAGGAAGTGAATGGATACTTGGTTCGCCTTTCTGATATCGGATACGCATCGCTCGGGCCAGAGGTGGAAAACATGATTATGAAGCGGGACGGCCGGGCAGCGATCGGCATCGCACTTCTTCCACAACCAGGGTCGAACCATATAAAAATAGCAAATGAGTTTTATAGTCGTATCGAACAAATCAAAAGAGATATGCCTGCCGATTTGGAAATCGCTATGGGCTACGACGTAACTCGTTTCATCCGCCGTTCGATTAGCGAGGTGGGGGAGACTATTGTTATTGCTTTCCTCTTGGTTATTGCCATTATTTTCCTTTTCCTTCGCGATTGGCGCACCACAGTGATCCCGATTATCGCAATTCCAATTTCGTTGGTTGGAGTGTTTTTTATTATGTATTTAATGAATTTCACAATCAATGTGCTTACGCTTTTGGGAATTGTGCTTGCAATTGGCATTGTGGTGGACGATGCCATTGTGGTTCTCGAAAACATATACTCGAAGGTGGAGGAAGGCCAATCGCCTCTCGAAGCCGGCAAAAGCGGTTCGTCTGAAATCTTTTTTGCAATTGTATCCACGACACTGACCCTTGCGGCTGTCTTTCTGCCGATTCTCTTCATGGAGGGCATCGCCGGCAGGCTGTTCCGCGAGTTTGGCGTCGTGATCGCCGGGTCTGTCGTTATTTCTGCTTTCGTGGCCCTGTCGCTCACTCCGATGCTCAGCACGAAGATTCTCAAAGGGAACGCTGGCCACAACAAGTTCTACACGATGACCGAACCGATTTTTGAGACATTGAATAATCTATACCGTCGCTCGCTCGAATGGTTCATGGATAGACGTTGGCTTTCGTTTGTTGTAATGGCAGTCTGCGTTGCAGGGATTTATTTCTTCTATGGCGGGCTGAAGTCCGAACTGGCCCCACTCGAGGATCGCTCCTTCATCCGCGTGCAATCGACGGCTCCTGAGGGCACTTCGTTCGCGGCCATGAATGACTACATGGACAATATGTATAAATTATGTTTCGATTCCGTTCCCGAAGCATCGGCAATGATGTATGGCGCTGCAATCGGCGGCGGCGGCGGAGCGGTCAATTCAGGATTCATCCGGCTGATGCTCAAGGATAGGGAAGAGCGCCAACGCTCACAGCAAGAAATCGCCGAGATGCTATCGACAGCAGTGAAGAAAAACAGCGACGCTATAACGTTTATTGCCCAAGAGCAAACAATCGGCACAAGCAAAGCCGGCCAGCCCGTGCAATTCGTCGTGCAAGCCCCGAATTTCGATGCACTCAAGGATTTAGTCCCGAAATTCCTTTCGGAGGCCAGGAAGGATCCAACTTTCCGGCTTGTGGACGTTAATTTGAAATTCAACAAACCGGAACTGGCAGTCAATATCAATCGCGCAAAAGCTCGCGAAATGGGCGTCAGCGTCCAAGACATCGCCCAAGCGCTGCAATTGGGATTCAGCGGCCAACGCTACGGATTCTTTATCAAAGACGGCAAACAGTACCAAGTGATCGGCCAGTTGCTGCGCGACAACCGAAGCAAACCAAACGACGTTTCGAACCTCTACGTGCGGAACAAAACAGGAGTGCCACTCCAATTGGATAACTTCATCACGATAAGCGAACAAAGCTCTCCGCCGCAACTTTACCGCTACAATAGGTACTCCGCGGCCACGTTCCAGGCGTCGCTCGCGCCGGGCAAATCAATTGGAGACGGAATCGCCGCGATGGACAAGGTTTACGACCAAGTGGCCGACAAATCGTTCCTTCGCGCGCTGGCCGGCCCGTCGAAAGACTACGCCGAAAGCTCGTCGAACCTGATGTTCACGTTCATGTTCGCAATTGTGCTCATATTCCTGATCCTTGCCGGCCAATTCGAGAGTTTCCGCGACCCGCTGACGATTATGCTAACCGTGCCGTTGGCAATTGCAGGAGCGGTTGCCTCGCTATATATTTTCAATCAAACAATGAACATTTACAGCCAAATCGGTATGATTATGCTTATTGGCTTGGTAACGAAAAATGGTATCCTTATCGTTGAGTTTGCCAACCAGAGGCGTCGCGCTGGCGGCGAAAAGCTGGAATCGGTGGTTTCGGCAGCCACTCAGCGTTTCCGCCCGATCCTGATGACGAGCCTTTCGACTGCTCTCGGCGCTTTGCCGATTGCCCTTGCTCTCGGCGCCGGTTCCGAATCGCGCGTATCGATGGGTATTGTCGTGGTGTTTGGTATTATGTTCTCGACAGTGCTCACGCTGTACGTGATTCCGGCAATGTATATGTACCTTTCGTCGAAAAGGGTTAAAATCATTGATTGATCCGGCACAATTGAAGGCATTGGAATCAGCTCGGTAGTTTTGAAATACAATATTTTTATTAAATGCTCGATTCAAATAATTGGATTGAGCGCTGCCGGATTATGCTCGCGCAGCAAGTTGAAGAATTCCTTTTGCGAAGGAAGAGCAGATTGTGGTAAGAATAAGGATGTAGAAAATGGATTTTAAAGATTATTATAAGACTTTGGGCGTCGAGAAGAATGCTACTCAGGAAGAGATAAAAAAGTCATACCGAAAACTCGCAATGAAGTACCATCCGGATACGAATGCCGGCAAGAAATCTGCTGAGAATAAATTCAAAGAAATCAACGAAGCCTACGAAGTGCTTAGCGATGCAGACAAACGCGCCAAGTACGACAAGTTGGGTTCGTCTTGGAACCAATACAAGCAAGACGGCGGCTCCGGCCAGGATTTCAATTGGTCCGAATGGTTCAACCAGCGCAAGGAGAAGCGCAGATCCGGGGAAACGGTCGGCGATTTCTTCAACGCAGGCGGTGGAGTCTCGGACTTCTTCGAGAAAATCTTTGGCGAGGGCTTCCGCGGCAAGCAAAACTATTCGCGCACTCCGCGCAAGGGCGACGACGTGGCCGCAACGGTCGAGCTGACGCTCGAAGAAGTGTTTCGCGGCGCTTCGCGTTTGCTCGAGCAGGACGGCCAGAAAATTGAGGTTTCGTTCAAACCCGGAATCGCCGATGGCCAAACTCTGAAAATCTCCGGAAAGGGGAGGAAGGGAATTGGCGGCGGGAAAAACGGCGACCTGCTGCTGAACGTGAAAATTGCCGAGCACAAAAAGGTTTCCCGCTCGGGCGATGACATCTACGTCGGCATTACGATCGACCTATACAAAGCAATTCTGGGAGGCACGACAAAGATAAAAACTTTCGGCGATACGATTCAGGTCAATATCCCGCCCGAATCCCAACCCGGAAAGAAACTTCTCGTGAAGAACCAAGGCTTCCCGAAATACAACAAGAATGGCGAACGTGGTGACCTATACATAACGCTGGACGTGCAACTGCCCACAAACCTGACCGAAGAAGAGATCGCCCTCTTCAGGAAACTCGAATCGCTGAGGAAGAAGTAAAACGGCAGTAGTATATGAAATCGATCGAACACGGAAAATTTATGCGGGAGGCCATGCGCCAGGCCAAGAAAGCCACCGAATCGGGCGACGTTCCGATCGGGGCGGTCATCGTATTCGATGGCAAAATCGTGGCGCGGGGCAGGAATATGGTCGAAAAGAATTCCGATCCCACCGCCCATGCAGAAATGATTGCAATCAGGAAAGCCACGAAGAAAATCGGATACAAACACCTGCTCGATTGTTCGATTTACGTAACGCTCGAACCGTGCGCAATGTGCGCCGGGGCGATAGTTTCGGCTCGGATTCGCGATGTGCACTTCGCCACTGCGGACCCCAAGGCCGGCGCCTGCGGTTCCGTGCTGAACGTCTGCGATTGCCCGCGACTGAACCACCGCTGCGAAGTAACCTCTGGCACGCTTGGCGGCGAAGCCTCGGCAATGCTAAAAGAATTCTTTCGGATTCTTCGCTCTCGGCCAAAGAAGGATGGAACATCGACGTTATGAGAGTGAAAATGATGAGTAGATTGTCTGAACTGTGATTCGTGTGATTTGAATGATTAATATGACAACTTGCAAATTTTTCTTGCAACATGAGAGGCTGTGTAAGGGCGGGTTCCAAACCCGCCCATCTTGATACATCTTATTCATGGAGAACCTTCCGAAGGTTAAAGCCACAGAGCTTTTTGTATAAGTCTTAAGTTTGAAACCTTCGGAAGGGTAGGCAGATCTTTTACCTTTCCACTTGCAACTTGTTACTTCATATTTGAATTAATACCAATGAATTATCTATTCAATAACGAATCCGGTATTGTAGGATTGGTTTGCGTTGCTCAAAAGCAAAGTATATCTGCCGGCGGGAAGGCCTCCGCAATCGATGCTGATGGGCGCATTATCCGGCTGAATCTCTTGATTGACAAATTTGCGGACTGAATTGCCTAATTCATCGATTACGCTGATGGAGTATATTCCCGTAGGGACATCTGAATAGTAGATATTCACAATCCCACTTGATGGATTGGGAAAAACGGAAATGCAATTGGATTGCTCTGCTTTCTCTTCATCCCTCACGCCGACGTCGGATATTTTGTGAATAAAAACACCTCTACCGATTGAACCAGCAAATATTTGTGCTTCTGATGAGATAAGACAACTTATAGAATTGACTGATAAACCTGAATTCACTTCAGTCCAGCTTGTACCGTTGTTTGTAGAGAGAAAGATTCCTTGGTCATATGTACCGGCATAGATATTCTGTCCTGATACAAGTATACTTGTAACTATCTGATTCAATCCTGACATCACTTGTGTCCAACTTCCGCCGCTATTTGTTGAAAGATATAAGCCACCACCGTATGTACCGGCAAAAATATGGGATCCAGAAGCAAATAGACTTATTACATCCAGATTAGCCAGACCTGAATTCACTTCAGTCCAGCTTGCGCCGTTGTTCGTGGAGAGGAATACTCCACCATTTGTACCGGCATAAATACTCGATCCCGATATTGCGAGACGCCGTACATTCAGATTAGTCAATCCAGAGTTCACTTCAGACCAACTTTTGCCGTTGTTTGTTGAGAGAATTACTCCACCACCTTCTTTACCGACAAAGATATTTGTTCCTGATACAGTAAGACAGCTCATACTTAAGCTTTCTGAACCTGAATATATTGAAGTCCAGCTTTCGCCGTTGTTTGTTGAAAGGAATAAGCCATTATTGGGTGTCCCAGCATAGATATTCGTTCCTGATACAGAAAGACAGTGTACAAATAAGTCAGCTAAACCTAAATCCATCATTGCCCAGCTTTCGCCGTTGTTAGGGGAGATGAAAATACCACCACCTTTGGTACCAGCAAGTATATTTGTGCCTGATACTGCGAGACTATATATAATACTATACGACAACCCAGAATTCACATCAGTCCAATTTGCTCCATTATCTTTTGAGAGGAATACTCCAACAACTGTACCTACAAAGATAGTTGAACCCGATAATGTAATACAATATACATCCTTTTCCAACGCCCCAGAACCCACATCAGCCCATCTTTCACCGTTGTTTGTTGAAAGGAATAGTCCACCATTGGTTGTACCAACCAAGATATTTGGTCCTGATGCCGTAAGACAGCGCACATACAAGTTTTCTAAACCAGAATTTACATTAGTCCAACTTGCGCCGTTGTCTGTTGACAGCATTACGCCACCGCCGGCTATACCAGCAAAGATATTTGACCCTGATACAGCTAAACACATTATTATACTTCTCGTCAGCTCCGTATTCACAATTTTCCAGCTTGTGCCATTGTTTGTGGAGAGGCATACTCCTTTGTCTGTACCGGCAAATATTTTAGAATACGATTGAGTCAGACAGAAAATGTTTTTTGACGACAACCCATTATTAATGGGAGTCCAGCTTGCGCCGTCGTTTGTCGATAGGAATAAGCCGTTGTCCGTACCAGCAAAAATATTTGAGCCCGATACCGTTAGACATTTTATGTATTTTTTCGTCAACCCAACGTTGACGGAAGTCCAGCTTGCCCCGTCGTTTGTTGAGAGATATACTCCACTGTACAATGTCCCAGCGAAAACATTTGTACCAGATATTGTAAGGCAATTAACGTAACAATCATCCAATCCTTCGTTGACGGAAGTCCAGCTTGCGCCGTCGTTAGTGGAGAGAAATATTCCTCCACCATCTGTGCCGGCAAAAACTTTTGAACCCGATACTGCCAATGCTTTAGTTATTTGCGGGTGTAGTGGAGAGGTCCAGTAGCTGGAGGAAAAGCAGTTAACCGCTGCGAGCAAGAAGAATAACACACAAAGCTTTTTCATAATTCCTCATTTGGATATTGATTGAACTAACAAATATGAATTCTATTTCTAAATACAATATAAAAGCAAGATGGCGCGAATGTTTGGATGTTCCCAAAATATCTTGCGACTGCCTCAATAATTATTCAAGGCAAGGGCAATGAAAAGAAGAACTACGTGAGTAATTCATTTTTAATAATGCACAAAAAAGGAGTAGATTTCTATGAAATCTATGCTCATCCGTGCGCCCGACGTATCAAACAACTATATATATTGTAGAGAAAATGAAATTAAGAATATTATACAACAATTCCAAATCATTTTCGATTTGCTGAAGTGCAAGACAGGCTTCCAACTCCGCTCGTTCTGTTTGAAACATTTATTTCGATGGCCAAATCGAATATTTCTAATATTGTCAGTGGTTTACGCGGATATAATCTTTGGTGCACTTTGACAAAAGGGTTGGGGAAATGTTGAAATATCAATGACTTACTACGAAGTATGCAATATCCTAAAACCCATTGCTGCTTAATTTTTACTTATTCAACAGTCTCTTGAATAAAGTGGCAGTCGCACCTTGATTTCCATAAATATCTTTTTTTTGTGGGGAAATTATCTTATTTTGTGTTTGTGAGGAAGGCAGCAGTCATATTGTTTATTTTTATGGGTTATTTGTTCATTCACTCAGAAACCCAATTGTTTGGAGAACCATTGCACGGTTCGAGCGATATGGACGTGTGCTCAATTCTTGAAAAAACCGACCTTTCGGCTCCTGTCAATACACACATATTACTTGACTGCGTTTTTGTTGGATTCTGTGATAGCTTCGAAATCACTCTTCCTGACGCAACAACTGATAGTTTTCAATCCCTTAGAAAATATTATCCTTCGCCGCATTCTCATCTAAAAAAACAACTATACATTTATTCCACAGGCTCGATTCTGATTTAGTCTGATATTCTTTCGTTTTTTTTATTATTTATTAACGGAGAATATATGAGACTATTAATTGTCTTGTCGTGCATTTTTCTTTATGCAGGCTCGTCATTTGCACTCGATATTGAAAAGCCTTTGTCGCTTGGCGAAGCCATCAGAATCGGTACAACTAACAACCCAGCCATCAAAGCTGCCACGGCAGGAATTGACGCAGTGAAAGCACAAAAACTATCGAGCGTTTCGCTGCCTCAACCAGAGATTAAATATGATAGACAATGGATTCCAACGGGGTCGTCTGGCTCGGCCGAAACTTCGTTCGGAATCTCGCAAAGCTTTGATTTCCCCACAGTATATTTCAAAAAAGCTGAGAAATTCGATTTAATGGTTGAAACTGAAAAACAAAAATCAACTAACCTTATTGTCGATATTGTTAGGCAAATCAAATGTGCTTATTTTAAAGTGGTTAGAAACATAGGAAAACTTAAACTCGCCGAGGACAATTCAAAATTGGCCGACGAATTCCTTGATAAATCCAAATTCAGATACGACGTCGGCGAGGGTACTCATTTGGAATACATGACGGCCAAAGTCCAATCGGCAGAATCTGCAAATACAAAAGATATTGTCCGGAACGATCTTCAAAACTCGTATTCTGAACTGATTTATTTGCTCGGATTCGGGAATTCAAATGAAACGCCCAAATATACAATCACCGATTCACTATCTATCGATAAGATTTCTAATAGAATTGCACTTAGCCCCGACACAGCGATTTCATCTCCGGCTATTGAAATTGCTCGTTCTGAAGTCAGAGTCGCCCAAAAGGAAATGGAACTTGCAGAAGCATCTTATTGGCCCGGGCTAAATATTTCTTATGCGTTTCAAAATAGGGACGACAAGAATTTCTCAGGTTTTGGAATCGGAATATCTGTGCCGCTCTGGTTTATGTTTGAGCAAAAGGGGAAAACGAACGAAGCAACTGCAAAAGCCATTGCAGCCGAATACGAATTGAATCAGATGAGGAATTCCATTTCCACAGGATTTGCTGTTGCATTCGGAGAATACGAAAAGAGTTACAAACAGGTACTACTGTACAAAAATGATATTGTCCCGCAAGCTGAAGAAGTATTTCGCACCGCTTCCGCCGGATACGATGCCGGAGAAAATACATATTTGGAATACATCCAAGCCAAGCAACTGCTGACAGCTTCGCGGAATAATTTCATTGATGCAGTATATAACTGCTACCTTTCAATATTCATGCTCGAATCGATCAGCGGACAGAACCTGCTGATGAAATAGCTTAGTAATGTGATTCTACTGTTTAATCGTTCAATTGATTTATTAATAATTCGGAAAAATATCATTATGAAATATGTAGTTTTATCTTTGGTTCTGGTACTATCGATTTTATTCGTTTCCTGTGGTGAAAATGAAAAGCCTAAAGAGGCCGAACCTGAAAAAAAGGAAGAAGGATCGAAAGAAATAAAGCTGTCTCCCGAGTCGCTGGAATTGATCAAAATTGAAACTGAAATAGCCGAAGAGAAGCCTCTTACGGGCTACATTGTTTTGCCGGCGGCGATTGTTCCCGACCAGAGCAAAGAGGCGCGCGTGGGTTCGTTAGTTCAGGGAAGAGTCAAAAAAGTTTTCGTTAACGTTGGCGATCGAGTATCGGCAGGCCAAGTCTTGATGACAATTGAAGGAACGGAAATCGGTTCAATTAAGGCTTCGTTTATGAAGGCCAAAGCTGTCCTTGACTTTGCAAAATCTGCTCTCGAAAGGCAAAAGAAATTGTATAGCGAAAAAATTGGCGCTCAGAAATCTCTTCTCGAAACCCAAGCCGAATACGACAAAGCATTGGCCGAATTTCGCGCCGAAGACAAGAGAATTCACTCTATCGGGCTGACCGACGAAGACGTATTGAATTCAAAAAGCAATGACGACCACACTGCCGGAGTTCTGCCAGTCAGAGCGCCATTGGGAGGAATAATCGCCGAAAGGAACGTCATAGTTGGCCAATATATCGACGCATCCACCAATGCCTTTTTAATTCAAAACAACGATATTGTCTGGATCGATGGCCAAGTCTTCGAGAAAGACCTTGCCAAATTTGATCATAAGACAGAAGCCGTATTTTCATCTTCGGTTTATCCCAAAGAACAGTTTGCCGGCAAAGTCATTTTTATTGGTCAAACGGTTGACGAAAAAACCAGAACTCTGCCTGTCCGAGCCGAATTCAAGAATCCGGGATTCAGATTGAAACCCGGCATGTTTGGCGAATTGCGTGTGCCTTATGGCGAAAACGTCCTGGCCTTTACTCTTCCGACGGAAGCTGTCGAAACCGACGGCGAGATTTCGTACGTTTTCGTAAGAACTGCGGACACCATATTCGAACAAAGAGTCGTCGTTCCGGGCAGATCCGTTGGCAATCGTATTGAAATAAAAGAAGGATTGAAAGCAGGCGATTGCATTGTTACGCAAGGCGTGTTTTACATCAAAAGCGAAATGAAAAAAGGCGATTTGGAAGGAGACGACTAATGTTAGAGAAACTTATTTCGATGACTTTGTCGCGAAGAGGCATGATAATTTTCGTATCCTTGCTTATCGTTGCCTTCGGCGTTTATTCGGCAATGAACATCAACATTGATGCTTTCCCGGACGTAACAAACAACCAGGTCGAAATCGTTAGCCGTGCCGGAGGACTCTCTGCAGTGGAAATCGAACGTAACGTTACGTATCCGATCGAGACTGCAATGAAAGGGTTGCCCGGAATTGTGCAGATGCGATCTGTTACGAAATTCGGTTTGTCGATCGTTACAATCGTTTTCAAAGAGAATGTAGATATTTATTTTGCCCGCCAACTCGTTTTCGAGAGATTGGACGAAGCCAAAGACAATCTTCCCAAAGGCGTTGAGGTCGAGATGGGGCCTATGGCCACAGTTATGGGCGAGATTTATCAGTACAATCTCGAAGGCACAATGCCCAAGGATTCAGCCGAAAAGGTTGCATATCTGACCAATCTTCGAACAATCCAGGAATGGATTATTACCCCTCAGCTGAAAAACGTACCGGGAGTGAATGAAATCAACTCATACGGCGGTTATTTCAAACAATACCAAGTGGTTATCAGCCCCGAAAAGCTATTAAAATACAATGTAACGGTCAACGATATTTTTGAAGCACTCGAAAACAACAACCAAAACGCCGGCGGAAATATTATCGAAAACGGATCGGATCAATATATTGTCAGGGGCGTTGGCCTTATAAAAGATACTATTGATATTTCGAATATCGTCCTGAAGGAAACCGGTGGCGTCCCCACTTTTATCGGCGATGTGGCTCAAGTTAGGATTGGCGAGGCAGTACGAATGGGAGCCGCTCTGAAAAATGGCGAAGAAACAGTTGGCGGCATTGTAATGATGTTGCGCGGCGAAAACAGCCGCAACGTTGTGCAGAGCGTCAAAGAGAATGTCAAGGAAATAAACAACAACAATATCCTGCCACCGGGAATCAAAATTGTCCCGTATTACGACCGTACAGATATTGTTGACGATAGTGTCTATACAATTGTCCGGGCGCTACTCGAAGGTTCGGTGTTGGTATTGGTAATCACTTTCATCCTTCTGAGGAGTTTTCGTGGATCGGCAGTTATTTTGATCGCGTTGCCGGTTTCACTTTTGCTGACGTTTATTATGATGAAACTAACCGGAATCGGGGCTAATCTAATGTCGATCGGAGGTCTGGTCATTTCGACCGGCATGAAGTTCGATGCGTCGATTATCCAAGTGGAAAACGTGCAGCGATTGCTCAACGATCATCCGGGAAAAACCGGACGATTCAAAACGGTTCTTAAAGCCATCATGGATGTTCGGAAGCCGAGTATCTATGGCGAAGTCATTATTGCAATTACTTTTATTCCAATTTTAGCCCTCGAAGGCACCGAAGGTAAGATGTTCGCTCCGCTTGCGATAACGGTTATTCTTGCAATTGCGGCTTCGCTGCTAATGTCGATATTCGTCATACCTCAATTGTGCGGTACTTTTCTAAAGCCCCAACAGGAAAAAGAAAGTCCCGTGATGCGATTCTTTTCGAAGCAATATTTGCCGTTATTAAAATTTGCGATCAAAAAGAAGTATCTTTTGTTGTCGATAGCCGGAATTGCTCTGGTAGGATCGCTTTTCCTGTTTGGCAAGCTCGGTACGGAATTCATTCCGATTATGGACGAGGGCGCTTTCGATATGGATATTTCGCTTTTGCCGGGAGTTTCGCTTGCAAAAGCTGTGGATATTAACAAAATGGCTGCCGACAAATTGAAAAACTTCAACGAGCTTGATGTGGCTGTTTGCCGAATCGGACAAACAGGAGTCGCTCTCGACACTCGCGGAGCCGATAAAACCGGTTACGTCGGCGTGCTAAGGCCGAAGAACGAATGGAAGAGAGACATTTCGCGCGAAGAGCTGACTCAGGAGATGAGAGACTCGCTGAACCAAATTCCGGGCATAGCCTTCGGATTCAGTCAGCCTATTCAGTGCCGGATTGACGAAATCGTGGCCGGAACGCGAGCGCAATTAATCCTTAAACTTTTTGGCGACGACATAGAAATTCTGAAGAAAAAATCTGAGGAAATAGCGAAAGTCCTTTCGGGAATAAAAGGCGCCACGGATTTAGTAACAGAAAAAATAACTGGTCAGCCATATTTAACCATCACTATCGACAGGAAAAAAATATCGCGATACGGTTTGAATGTAGCGGATATCCAAAAAGTGATTGAAATGGCAATCGCCGGTAAGTCAGCTTCAAGCCTTTATGAAGGGAATAAAAGGTTCGATATCACTGTCCGTTTGCCCGAAGAAAAAAGGAATTCAGTTGATGCAATCAAGGATATCTTTGTCCCGTCAAAATCAGGTGCAAACGTGCCGTTGGCACAACTTGCCGATATAAAAATGACAGAAGGCCCGGTTCAAATTAGCAGGCAAGATGGCGTTAGGCGCGTCGGAATCGAGATGAATATTTCGGGCAGAGATATGGGTGGCTTTGTTGCCGAAGCCAAACAGAAAATCGCCTCGAAAGTTAATTTGCCATCCGGTTATTATTTAACTTGGGGCGGCCAATTTGAAAATCAGCAAAGAGCCATGACGAAATTAATGATAATCGTACCAGTTGCAATTGGTTTGATTTTACTTTTGCTGTTTGTTACTTTCAAATCGATACGTTTGTCATTTCTTGTCATTCTGAATCTTCCATTCGCCTTGATAGGCGGTGTGCTGGCATTGTGGATTTCGGGACTGTATTTATCGGTTCCTGCATCTGTAGGATTCATTGTTTTGCTCGGAGTTGCTGTGCTGAATGGAGTCGTATTGGTTACTCACATATCTCATCTGCGCGATGAAGGTATGGATAAGGACTCGGCAATTATGCAAGGGAGCATCGACAGGCTGCGTCCGGTATTGATGACGGCTTTTATTACAATTTTTAGTTTGATTCCATCGTTGATAGCTACAGGGACCGGATCCGAAGTTCAGAAACCTTTGGCAACGGTTGTAGTGGGCGGACTAATTTCATCAACAATACTGACACTTCTCATTATTCCGGCTGTTTATGGTTGGTTCGAGAAGAGAAAAGAAGAAGCCGAAATGTAATATCATCACTCCTGTTTGTCCGTTTGCGGACAAGCAGGAGTGCTATCAAACGAAAGGTAATTATATGAAAGAGATAAAGGCGATCATCCGGCCGTTTAAATTATCGGAAGTTATTGATGAACTATCCGAAATTGAAGGCCTTCCGGGAGTTACAGTCTCCGAAATCAAAAGCTTCGGAAAATCAAAAACATCAAATGCTAAAGACAAAGTCACATGCGAAGAAGTAGAGCTTATTCCAAGAATTAAACTCGAAGTAGTAGTTTTGGATTCTATGGTTGAAAGAGTAGTTGAAGCTATTCAGAAAATTGCACATACTGGAAACACCGGAGACGGCAAGATATTCATTACCGATGTCGAAGAAACCATAAAGATCCAAACAAATGAAAGGGGCATTTCTGCAATTTAGAAGTGTGTTGAATAAGTAACGCTGTGGCAACCCGTGGGGCAACCCCTGTGTTCTCGAGTACATTCCTATATCCAATAATATCAGTGTATTACGCGACTGTTTTCTTCGGCCCCGTTTAAAATGGGGTTGGGGGATTTGTAAATATTTCAATGAGATACAGTAATCCATTCAATGGATTTTAAACCCATTATTGCCAATCTTTACTTTTTCTGGCAAGCTCTTAACAGCCTGTTGGAGCATGTAATACATTGAAACAAAATGAGATTCCCGCCTGGCGGGAATGACAATTTCAACTTGCAAATGTATGATATAATATTATACGCTTTTCTTGCTTGTACCTTTCTCCTTGCAACTTGATACTCTCTTTCATACCAATCAGAATAATCAAATGAATCAGAGTTCAGACCAATATTCTTGCTTGTACCTTTCTCCTTGCAACTTGTTACTCTTCCTTCACTTGTACCTTTCTCCTTGCAACTTGCTGCTTTATACTTGCCATATTAGAAATCACAGCCCACAGAAAAAAACAATCACAACTCAATTTAAGTTATAATAATTCAAAATATTTCAATAAATTTGCCTTAGCATAAAGGGGAATTTTTTGGATTGGTTATGAAATTCTTTAATTACTTGATAAAACTCGCATTTTTGATGATTGTCCATTCGCTTTGCTTGGCGCAATCTTCTCTACACGTGCTCGAAAGCGACATTTCGGGCTATCCGTTCATACGCCTGAAGTATTTTGCGTACAGTACGAAAGGCGTTATGATGCAAGGCCTCGCGGCGCAGGACTTTCGCGCTTTCGACAACTTGGCGGAGGCAAACATAATCGAAACCGATTGCCCCGCGCAATCGCCCCAGTCGGAGCTTTCGCTCACGATCTGCATCGATTTGTCCGTTGCCGATGATACAATTTTCGGCGATAGGCTCGCGAAAGCGAAGTTGCTGGCCGCGAAAATCGTCGGCGCAATGGATTCTATCACCACTACCTGTGCGTTGACCGATTTCGGTGCCATAAGCCGAATGGAAACAGATTTCACTCGGCAAAAGCAAGTACTTCTCGCAAGGATTGCTTCGATTGGCTCAACCCGCGCTGCGCGATACGAGAACGGTTTCCTGTTTCCGCTTTCCGGCGCAATCGACGTTTGTGCCCGTGGCGGCGCGAACAAGACTATTGTGTTGATTACCGATGGTCGCAAGGGCTGCCAGGCCCAAGAAATCATCAATGCGGCCAAGGAATCGGGCATTAAAGTATTTGCGCTCTCTCTATCGGATGCGATTTCAACTGATTTGATTCGTATTTGCTCCGAGACCGGTGGCCGCCATTTCTCCGGCCTTTCCGATACGGTCCTGTACAATGGATATGCAAGCATGGTGCTGTCGTTGATGTTCAATTACCAACCTTGCGAGATGACGCTGAAGGCCCAACCGAGCTGCGACGACGACCACCAGGTCCGCATCAGCCTGCCGCTGTATTCCGTTTGGGATTCGTTTTCGTATGCGCTCCCGCAGCAGACAAAGCCCAAGGTGGAAACCGATCCGAAATATATCGGCTTCAGCGCAGTCGTGCCTTATACTCAAGCAACGAAGAAAATTACAATTATTCCAAGAAACTCGAATCTAAACATTACCAAGTTCACTTTCAAAGATTCGCGATTCTCCGTTGTCAGCGGCGACGTGCCGCCCGGCGGGAGTATTTCGCTAATGAAAGACGAACCATACAGCATCACTGTGCAGTTCGCGCCAACGGATTCATCGATTGTCTATACGCCTCTTGTGATCGAATCCGAGGCCTGTTCGGGCAACATTGTATATATCACGGGTGGGTATCCGAACACTTCGCCGAAGGTAAAAACTCTGCACATGACTTCCCCGACGCTTCGCCAGCCGCTCATAGTGGGCGATACGGCTCGCGTCAGTTGGGAGGGGCTGCTTCCTGCGGACGTCATTCAGTTGGAGTACAGGTATTCGCCATCGATGAAGTGGGACACGTTGGTAACAGATATTACCGGTTTGGACTACTCATGGCCTGTGCCCGACCACCTGACGGACAGCGCAGAAATTCGAGCCATCCAGCTGTGGCCGAACAATATCGGAGAAACTAAGAATTTCATACACAAGAATGGTGTCCGTTCGGCCTTTTTCAATCCGATCGACGGCACGACCTGCATTATTGCCTGCATGGACAGCATTGCCCGACTTTTCAATTCCAATACTGGCAAACTGATTTTCGATTTGAAAGGCCACACCAGCGGAATCATTTGGGCGGAAATCGACAACGCGCAAAAGTATATCTTTACTGCCTCGGAGGATAGCACAATCAGGCTGTGGAATTACTCAGACGGAAGTTTGGTCAAAGTGATCTCTGCCGATGACGATATTACGAATGCAGCCTTCAGCGCCGATGGCAAATTCGTCGCAGTTGCGTGCAAACACATCGGAATCAAGCTCTTTTCCGTAGCAGACGTCCAGCCGCCGATTGTCAAGGCCTGCGACCAAGGATTCATTTGGTTCGTTCGCTTCTCGAGCGATGGAAAGTACATGCTAACCTCTGGCGCGGGTTCGATCAAGTGTTGGGACTATCCGGCGCTGACGTTGCACTCGACATTCCAATGCCCAACAAATTTCGAAACAGTCATTTGCATTGGCATCAGCTCGGACAACTCAGTTATTGGCGGTGGGACATGGGCCGGAAACGGCTACGTCTGGGATTTCAATTCCGGGACTATCAAATACACAATCAACCATATCTCTGATGTGGCGAAAACAGTGAATTCGATGTCGTTCCACAAAACTGCAACAGACCTTACGATACGGAAGCAAAAAATCCCACCACAGACCACACTGCTGATCTCGTCTGGCGGTAACGATGCGAAAATCTGGTATGCCTCGGACGGCACTCTGATCGCACCGCTCGAAGAGCACACAAACACGGTGAATACTGCATTCTTCAATTTCGACGGTAGCCGAGTGCTGACGGCGAGTAACGATTCTATTGCAAAGATTTGGAATCTGGACAAACGCGGTCTGCAAACCGACACTTGCGGCATGTTTCGCATCGTAAAGCCACTCTTGGCCGCCAAGGATATTGATTTCGGAACTGCCCAGGCCGGCGGCGTGCGAGATACCACCGTGAACATATTTATCGACAATCAAAGCGATTTTGCATACGATATATCTTCAATTACGATCTCCGGCAAAGATGCTTCACTTTTTTCAATAGTCGAAAACGGGGAGCCGTTCGAGCTGGATTCGCTCGGGAACCACGCCGTGAGGCTACGGTATGCCCCGACAGCATCGGGCGTACATTCGGCAGACCTTACGATTTCCTATCCATTGGCAACGAAAACCGTTAAATTGAACGGTGTTGCAATCGAAAACGGACTCGCGGGCGGCAATGCTGTTATTGATTTCGGCGATGTGGCCATTGGCGATTTTCGCGATACGACTGTGTCAGTGCTGCTTCGGAACCAAACGCAAAGTAGCATTTCAATTGATTCAATTACTTCGGGCGAACCCGACCACGGGCATTTCCGAATAATTGAAGCTCCCTGGCCGATAGTTCTCCAGACGAATGATGTCTATCCCGTCAGGATTCGTTTCATTCCCGAGGGCGAAGTACGGAGGAACATGGTACTGACCGTGCACAATTCCACTCAATTCTCTCCTTCCGAGATTTCGCTCATTGCCGACGGATACAAACCGTTTTCCGATTCCTTGCTGGCGTATGTCCCGGAGAGGGTTTCGGCAAAAGCAGGAGACATTATTGACTTGCCATTGAATGTTGTTTTCAAGGGCGCTGCTCCGGTGGCGGCCAATCGCGAAAAGGTTATCGGGCAGCTTAGTTACAATTCAACGCTTCTCGAGCCACTGGACTTCCGCGAAACAATGGCAATCGAAAACAACATCGGCACGATAACTTTTTCAGTTGATCCTCAAGCGGATTCATTGCACCCGAAGCTCATCAAGTTCCGCGCCGGATTGGGCAACGACACGGCGACGGCCATAAAGCTACACAATTCGCATCCCGCGAAGACCTCTCGCTATGCAATCGAAGAGCGAAGCGGAAAGTTCTCGCTTTTGGGCGTGTGCCAGCAGGGCGGACCGCGCTTGCTCGAAACCGATACTCGTCTCCGGCTTGGCCAGGCCCAACCAAACCCGGTCGTGAGCATATCCACAATCGAATTTGAAATGCTGCAACCTGACAAGGCCAAAATGGTGCTCGTCGATATCGATGGCCGCGAAGTGAAAACTCTTCTCGATGCGCCGCTTATTCCCGGAAAGCACTCCGTTGAAGTAAACTCCGACGGCGTGGCTGCTGGTGTATATTTCTACGTACTGACAGCCGGCACTGACCGCAAGACTGGCCGTTTGCAAATCGTGAAGTAGGCGAGAAGTGTTGCTATTATTTTCAGTATTTAGTCTCAGCAGCCGACAATAACTTCGTAATAAACTGTAGGGGCGGGTTCCAAACCCGCCCACGGCATATTATTTATATTGATTTGTACAATAGGTTCCTTCACAGAGATTAATGGCTCTATTTCGCTTTGTTAGGGTACTCCATTGGGCTATTTAACTATTAGAAAATCATAGCATTACCTGAAGTAGGGGCGAGGTAACCTCGCCCTCACTTTTGTATTATTACCCAAAGAAAGAATTCTATGCGTTTTAGTGTTATTTTTGGATATTCAACAGCGTTTAAGCACTTCTTTCAGAAGACAAACATCATCATATTATCACATCTACACATTAGCAAATCATTGGGCGGGTTTGGAACCCGCCCCTACATCTCTCGTGTTGCATCACATCAGCTAATTAACAAATCCCAGGGCAGATTATTAATAGTCAGCGTTAATGATAACTATTCTTCTGTTTCCAGGTTGGGCACGGTTAAGAAGAAAGTGGTGCCGGTGGCCTCTTCGGAAGTGAAACTGACGGTGCCCTTCAGGTATTTTTCTGTAAAGAGTTTAATCGAATAGGTTCCAATGCCGCGGCCTGCGCCTTTGGTCGAGAAAGATTTCTGGAAAATCTGTTGCTTGACTTCGTCGGGCATGACTTTAGAGTTATTGACGCATACCTCGAGATGGCCGTTTTCGACAGCCGACGAGATTTTGACAGTGCCGCGAGGCGCAACGGCTTCGAGCGCATTTTTCAGCAGATTCGAGATCGTTCGGCCGAGCAAGGTGCGGTCAGTATTAATGACGGCATTTTTAGATATTTCTTCGTATATGATCGTACAATCCCTGGCGAACTCGTAGTGTTTGTTAAGATCAATAATTTCTTTAATAAATTGCCTAATATTAATTTCGGAAACTTCCAATGCCAGTGTGCCCTTTTCGGCGGACAGAAGCTGCCTTTGGTTTCTGATTTCGTCGATCAATTGCCGGGAGGCCTGAGAAAGCATAGATGAATACTCGTCGTATTCTGGGGGCAGTTCCATTTTCAGTATTTCGCCGATTGATTGGATCCCCGAGGCTGTATTCATAATATCGTGGAAGAAAACCCGTTCGAGCACTTCGCGGCGTTTTTCATTGCTTATGTCTGCCATCGCAAAAATTATAAAATCGGAACCATTCTTTTTGAATGGGGAAGAGGTTACACGAAGAGTAAGCGAATTCCCATCTAATTGGGTCATTCGGCATTCTTTGGAATTCTCGATTCCGTTCAGTCCGGTCAGGATCGACACCAGAGCACCGCAATACTTGCATCCTTCCGTCGTACCGCATCCGACGCCTCCTTCGGTCCTGACGCAGCCAAATATTTCGCCAGGCCGGTTGCCATAGAGTTCGCTGCGGTCTTCCAAATCGAACAGATTCATCAGAGCTTTATTGATAAAAACCGTTTGACGATTGCTGTCGAGTATCATTATCAGATCGGGTATTTTGTCGAAAAGCAATTGAAAATATCCATCCTGCCGGAAAATAGAAATTTCTTTTTCCAGAATTTCTGGAGCTGTCCGCGAGAGCAATTCTTCTCTTATGATATCCATTTTTTTTCTTTCGATGTCAAAAAAATCAAATTAATAAACGAATATTTTTGCTTGATATTTTACCAGAGCGAAAATCCGAGGGATACCGATGCGAAAAGCCCACTGAAATCATCAACCTTTTTTGTGGGCAACAGGTATCCGCATGTAGCTGAGATATTCAGATTCCTATTCGAGTAGCACCACACGCCGACTTGTGGATTGAAGAGGAACAGGCTGCCGATTTCCCGTTGGTTGATGCCGCTCAGCTCGACGCCATAGAAAGGAATCAAATACGAACGGTTTACGTTCCTCTCGAATGAAACCTGCATGCCTAAGCCGTATTTGAATGCGACGCCGAGGCTGTCTTTGTTGGATTCCATATAATCGAAACGAAGGAATAGTTTCCCGAGGCAGGGGCCTTTGTTGTCGTTGTGGTGCGCCCACGATACCAAATCGAACTGAATGTTGCCGCCTTTGAATGTGCCATAGTCTGATTTGTTCTTTGGCGCAAAATAGGTGAACCCGACATTCGGGATGAAACTGGTTGTCCAATCGTCCACGATGCGAATCCTGAGGGGGACCTCTTCGGTGTGGTATTTGCTGGAAACCTTGATTGTGTAATTATAATCGCCGAGTTCGTCCGAGGTGGCCACCCAAGAGAAACAACGCATTTGCTTGTTGAACCGTACATTTCGCGGTTTTGGAGTGATTGAACATGTAAAACTGTCCAGGTTTCGCGTATAGCAGCCCTGCATCGAATTCTGCATATTAGTTTCATCTTCGTCGAAATTAAAAAATACTTCGATAGGCCTGTCGATAGAGCAAAACATAATGGAATTGGCATTGTAGTTCGTGCGGCCATAGAGCGAGTAATACTGATTAGGCGAAATGCTGATCGAGAATTCCTTCCTCAGGCATTCCGAATTGTTCGCGGGTTCTTGATCGTTATCATTTTTCTGAGCAAAAGCGAAAGAACATGCAGCAAGGAACAAAACAAGAGATACAATTAGCAAACGATTCTTCATTTGGATTTCCACCGGAAAGTTTCAAAAACACAATTTCAATAGAACAAATTACAAAATATCGATTGAATTCGCCAGATAAAAAATGAAAAAGTGTTTTCGAGGAGAACGGTGCTATACAAAACAAATATCAGCAAAGACACAAATACCACAACCAACAGATTATCTGGTGTTATGGGTAGTTTTATACACATTCTTTCGTTCTACAAATGTATTATAAAACAAGGGAATTAGTTTGAAGCATAACCTAACATAAAAATTAGGAACGAGATGACGGATATTTTATATAGAAATAAATAAACGTGTTGTGAAAATGATGCAGTTCATATCTTGTTTGAATGATAGTGCATTATTAAATCGAGGCGAAAGGAGTAACGATAAAAAAAAATGGTATTAAGAGGTGTTTTGAAGTAATTTTATTTTTTTATTATGTATTTAATAGTTAAATTAAATTGTTTAAAAAAATGAAATATTTTTTTCGTTTTTGTAAATAAAATATATTTATATACGTTGTATGAACTACAGCATTTCTTGAAATATTTTTGATGTATTTACCAAAGAAGGGTGAAGTGTTTTATGGGAAAAAAAATCGATTCACTACGCCGGGGCGGATTTTTAATAGCAAAAATCCACCAGCTCTCCGGAAGAGTCTTCGCTCGCAAATTGAAGGAGCAAGGGGTTCTTGAAATCAATCCATCGCAGGGCCGAATCCTTTTTGCCCTCTGGGAGCAGGACAATATTCCGATAACAGAGCTGTCGCACCGCACTCAGTTGGAGAAATCAACCCTGACGAGCATGCTCAACAGGCTCGAGCGAGAGGGATACGTCGAGAGAGTGCGCTCCACGGACGACAAAAGGAAAATTTGCATCAGAAGAACCAAGAAAGACAAAGCGTTCCAAAAGTCTTACTTAGAGATTACTGATAGCATGGCCAAGCTAATCTATCAGGGACGCTCGGCCGAAGAAGTCAACCAATTCGAAGAGTTCCTCTCGAAGGTATTGGAAAACCTCGAAGAATACGAAGAGACCAGATAGGACAATCATTCGCCCGCGATAGGCGAATGATTTGTATTAGATGGAGGTATTTGAATAAAGAGAACTAATCCGCAATGCTTTGCGGGTTGTTCTCTTTTTCTTTTGCTTCAAGTATGAACAATTTTCGCTGGCGAGCAAAAATCAATCCCGCCGGCGCCGCCTTTTTTCTTATATTTGCACTGATTTGAGTTCTGTGAATTATTATTTTTTAATGAATATGTTACTTTTCGCAACAAAACTAATAATGATTGCCGTCTCGACGGTATATTATTCGCTGAGTGTGCTCTTCCTGCTTGCCCGGAAAAAGTCTGGGGACGACGTTTATAACGAAATTGTGAGGTGGTCCGCTTCACTGCTGCGGATCACAGGTGTGAAGATAGATGTTACGGGCCTGGAGAATCTGCCGGATGGCGAATCGTTCGTGTTTATGCCGAACCATTCGTCCTTGTTCGATATTCCGGTATTCCTGTGTGGCATCGGCCGGAAGACATCGATTATCTACAAAAAGGAGCTTGAACGGGTGCCGATTTGGGGCTATGCGCTCAAGAAATCGCCGTTCATCAGCATCAACCGTGCGGACGCCCGCGAGGCAATGGGCGCGATGGAAGAGGCGGCTCGCAGCCTGGACGAGGACGCATCGATTCTGATTTTTCCGGAGGGGACGCGGTCAGAAGACGGGCGCTTGGGCGAGTTCAAACGCGGAGCTTTTATGATGGCCGGATTCACAGGGAAGCGCATTGTGCCGGTTACGCTGATTGGTACGGCAGAAATTCTGCCCCGAAAAAAATATTTTTTCAAGAGTGGAACTGTTCGTTTCATAGTCGGCAGTCCGCGGGAAGTGCCTGATAAAAAAGACCGTTTGGCCGAGAAGGCCTTAATAGCAGAGCTTCACGAAGAAATAAAAAATAATTTACCATAAAAAAAGTATTTGGTAGATCGGAAAAAAGTTCGTAATTTTGAATTCTAAGTTCTTTGGTCAGGTAGCTCAGTTGGTAGAGCAGTGGACTGAAAATCCACGTGTCGGCGGTTCAAATCCGTCTCTGACCACAACACAAAAATAAGCCTCCGAAATTCGAGAGGCTTTTTTTTATGTCTCCCCGCATTAGGACTGAAACCCATTCTAAGTAACACAGCATTCTGTTCATATTACTATTGATATTCAGACGTTGCAAGCATTCATCGGCAGTGACTGCTAAAAATAGAAAAAAAATTTATATTACTGTGAAATTATTATTTGTATTTAATAATAAAATATTTGTATGTTTGTATTAAAGTCAATTGATATAGTAGAATGTGATTTCGTTCATCGGTGTTAGCACCGGGTATTGAAATAAAGACCTCCCCCAAAGAGAGTATTATGGTACTCTTTGCTGGTACACAAAGTGGTTGTTCGGAAAGCTATACGTAGCCGGTAACGACTACTTCGCGAATCTTTTGTATGCAGTGACGGGAGTTCCTAAGCGAGCTACAGTGCGAGTAGGGGAGATGGAATGGGAGAGGCAGGGGAAGTGGAGGGAATATGAAATAAATCAAATCCATAGTAATTATCAAGTTATAAAGCTGACCAGTGAATTAGTTGTTTATGTGAAGGGAATGGCGTCTACGAAGTGGTGAATATTAATATTTTTAAAATAAATTAGAGAATTGAAATGATAGAATTTTGGAAATTATTTTCTGAGGAATTATTTAACAATCTTAATTTATTGAGGAATGGTTGGTTTTTAAGATATTATGATAAGTCAAAATTTACTTATCATACAATAAATAGTATTATTCCATTTGTTGGAAAAAGATTAGGGCTTGAAATAGAATCTGAGTTAAGATTACCTGATCATAGTAGAATAGATTTTGTATATGGTAGAAATATTCATAATCGTTTTCAAATTAATTTTGCAATTGAACATGAGAATGAATGGGATTCTTGGTATGAAGAATTACTAAAACTCTCAGAATTGAATTTGGATATAAAAAAAGTGCTAATATCATATTACCATTGGCGTGATGAAAATATTGATTGTGTAAAGCATAACATATTATATAATTGTAATCCCCAAAGACTTAATAAAGATTTCCTTTTTATATTTGGGCCAGGTGAGTTTCCCAAAAATGATCTTGGAAAAAAAAGTGTAAAAGATCAAGATTACAAAGCATTTGTATTTAATGGAACTAAATTTGAAGATTTAGAAGATATTCCAATATTAAGAAATCTTAAATAGAAGTAATATATGATTATTTGAAAATTCCGAAGCCATTTGCTTGATTATGATTATTGAGTGGCTGCATCTCTCATATTTATTGATTAATTACAAACTAACTGGAAAATGAAATGGAAAAGTTAAAACTGTTGGAAGAATATTCAAAAATATCAAATGAACTAAAAGAGAACATGCTATACAATCTTTCTAAATCTTCGAAAGAACTCTTTCATAGCGATTTTATATGCTGGCTTATAAACAAATATCCAACGGCTTTGAGGAGGATGTTTGAGAGAGTATTGGACAAAGAATTGAAAGATTTTTCAATTTGCCAAAGAGAAAAAGATAGGTTGGATCTTTCCATTTGTGGCATCAATAATGATCCTAATTTCAATCCCAATTCCAATATGCTTTTAGTTATTGAAAATAAAGTCAAGAGTTATCCATATAAAAATCAATTAATTAAATATAACAAGACATTAGAAAAAGAATTAAATGTAGAAAAAATTCTTCTGACATTATTTAACCCGACACAAAAAGATAGTATTGAAGGTTGGACTGTCGTCGAATACAAAACACTATTTAACAAAAACAATTGCAAGGAATTATTAGAATCGGCTACTCAGAATGACCAATATATTATCAATCAATATTTGGATTTTTGGAACAATATGCAATTGATTATTAAATATGTAAATATGAATGATTCTTTTGCTTTGTTCGACAGGGATAATAAAATATTTACTACACTAAATGATATTGGCCTGGGTTACAACTATATAAAAATATGTTACTTGGATTTAAGTTTTAAAGTATTTGAATCTTTGAAAAAATCCTCGGATGTTACTTCTGCAATTCTTACAGAATCATGGTTGGTCGAGAAAGGTGCGTTCAATGTCTCTTCTTGGTTCACCAATAGAAGCAATCAACCATTAGTTGATATAAACTATTGCATTGAGAATAAATCAAAAAGTCGTGGGTTTGGTGTTCAATTACAAGAAAGAGGTTTTAAATTATATTCAAACACTTCACAAGGACAAATCGAATTGCCACTAAATGTATTAAAAGAGCTGTTGAAAACAATTCAAGAAAACAATAGTGATCTATTTGATGAAACAGTGAGAAACATCGGACAAAGAGAATCTTCTAAATCAAACAACACCTACAAGTATGTAAAGTTAAATCTTCGATCTGACATTACCGTAGAGCAAGTTACGAACCTTATGGTGTCTTCAATGCTGCTATTATACAATGACTACATAGCTAATAATTATAAACGCGAAAAAATACAACCAATAATTGGCAAAATTTCTACTGATAATTAGCAGGTACATTTCAAAGCATAAAGCAAACTCCACAGCGAATATCAGTATTTCAGATCGATTTGATGGGCTTGTGTTATTTACATAAAGCCCATCAATCGTATTATACGCTCTTCCACATAATACAGCCAATCGCTTATGCACTAATATTCTCGTAACCTTCTGTGTTCTTCGTCTCTCTTGCAATCGCCACCTTCCACTCACACCCAATCGCTGAGGAACGCTTGGTGCTTCACCGGCTCGAATTCCGTTACGGTGTGCGTGGCCACGTTTTCCAAATGGTAGGGATCATTTAAGAAAAAGTTTACTATCTTTTCGCGTGATTCGGCGCGGCACACGATGATTCCGCCCGTCCTGGGGCTCTTCGGGCCGGAGCAAAGCAATAACCCCGCCTCGTATCCGGTTTGGAGAAATTCGCGGTGGCGCGGAAGGACCGCTTCGATGGCTTCTATCGGCTTCGTGTAATTAATATCTACAATGAAATGTTTCATACAAAATGTCCTGCATGATTAACAATAAACACTATTGTATAATACGTTGGATGTTGGGTTTTGTTCGTGGAAATTTTGGAATATTTTCAAGTTATCACGCGCTAAAACAGGCCAATGCGAATGACCAATTTATTGTCGTCGTTGACGTAAACCTTCTGTAACAGGCACTTTTCGATGCCCGACAAATTGTACAGCGGCACCTGGCGGAAGTATTTATTCACTATGTAATTCGACACAGCCGTCTCGACACCCCACACGTCCCCAAAGAAATTGAAATTGTCCACTTTGATATTCGAGAAGAAAATCGTGTCGTGCAGTATCAGCGGCGAACCGGAAAACGTGATCGTGCCGTTCTTTTCCACTTCCAGTCCCAGAATGGATTTATGCACCGCGAGCGATACTTTTATCTGCACCGAATTTTTGTTGTATTCCAGTATGACCGTATCAATCTGTTTGATCCGCAGGTTGACGACCGACAAATCCTGTTCGCGCGGGAGGCTTTCGTTGGCCTTGTCCTTAATTTCTGTATTGGTCAGTCTGTAATTGTAGCACGCCTGGGCCATCAGTGCGAGAGCCATTATTAAACCGAGAAGGATACTTTTGCTTTTCATTGCGAATGCCTTTAGAATGAAATACGAACCCGGACAGCCGGGTTGTACAGTTTGTCCACGTCCGGCCGGATCGATACGTCGAACTTCTGGTAGCGGAAATCGAAAAGGTGCGCGTCTGTATAGGCATCGACAGCCGATAGGACGTACACGCCGAGCAGGAACAGTCCCGACAGGTCGCGGTTGTCTTGGTAGTAGTTCCGCCAAGACTTCAAAGAGTCCAATTTGGTGCTGTTTGGATTGGCTTTTTTCTCGCTGTCGTATGCGTCGCTGAAGTCGTTGTAATGCGAATTGTTGTATATCACAAAGTAGCCAAGAGTGCCGGCTGCACCGATGAAGAGCGGTGCTTTCCAATAGCTTTCGTTGTAGATCTGGCCCAGCCCGGGGCAAACAAACGAGAGCAGGACGGCTTTGGTCGGGGATTTCCTCATCGTAAACTTAGTTGTGTAGGCATTTTTGTCTTTCGTGGAATCGGAGGCGGTGGGAGTTGCTGCCGTCAGCGATTGATTGCAAATCGTAATGAACACGAAAGCAAAAGCGAGAAGAAGCAATTCAAATCGTTTTGTTCGTGCTATATCTAATAGTTTTAGTTTCATCAATGCCGTCAATTGTTTCCAACTCATCCCATTACAAATACGATTTGCCCGCCAAAAAGGTACGCAACGAAGGAATAATAACACATCGCAAAAAAATAGGACTACCACAAAACATTAAAAAGTAGGAGGGTAGTCCTATCTCAAAAAGCCAAGAATTACGGTTTAATCGCAATCAGTTCGATTTCCACGCGGACGTCTTTGGGCAAGCGGGCCACTTCGACGGCGGAGCGGGCCGGAAAGTCCGATGTGAAGTACTCGGCATAGACGCCGTTCATAATTGCGAATTCGTTCATGTCCTTGAGGAATACGGTTGTCTTGACCACGTTTTCGAGCGTGCAACCGACGGATTCGAGTGCTGCTTTGATGTTGGCAAAGACTTGGTGTGTCTGGGTTTTGACGTCGTCGCCGGCGAGTTCGCCAGCTGCTGTGAGCGGAATCTGGCCCGAGAGGAATACGAATTTGTCCATCGCGACCATGCCCTGCGAATAGGGGCCGATAGGGGCCGGAGCCTTTTCAGTGAAGATTACTTTTTTCATCTTTATCCTTTAATATTGTGTGGAACAATCAAGATTTCTTTCAATAAAAATGATCGTACAAACAGAATTTGCACAAAAATTTAATGTAAAATTAAAAAAAAAGGAGAAAACTTTTAAGAAATATTGTAAACCTTTTGTAGATTTGTAGTTTATATTTCTTGAAAACTTGTTGTTAGATTTATAAATATTAAGGATGAATCATGAAAAAATTTGCTAATATGACTTATATCGATTTTTCGGTAAAGTCGAATTTCACAAAGCAAAAGAATGCTGTTAATAAAGTCCGCGCCCAGTTTGGGAAAGAGTACCCGAACATCATCGATGGCAAGGAAGTGTTTACGACTGCAAAGACCAAATCGATCAACCCTGCGCATCCGTCGGAAGTGATCGGCGTATTCCAAAAAGCCGGCAAAACCGAGGCAGAAGCCGCAATGCAATCCGCCGCCAAGGCATTTGAAACATGGAAAAAAGTCGCCCCGAAGGAAAGAGCCGAATACCTTTTCCGCGCAGCCAAAGAAATGCGCAAACGCAGAATGGAAATCAACGCATGGATGATCTCCGAAGTCGGTAAGAACTTCCTCGAGGCAGACGCCGACACATGCGAAGCCATCGATTTCCTCGAGTTCTACGGCCGCGAAATGATCCGCTACGCCGGCAAACAGCCGCTCGTGGGATACAAAGGCGAAAAGAACGATTATTTCTATATCCCGCTTGGCGTCGGCCTTGTGATTCCGCCGTGGAACTTCCCCTTCGCAATCACAGCAGGCATGACCACCGCCGCAATCGTCGCCGGAAACACAGTCGTTTTGAAACCTTCGAGCGATTCGCCCATGATGGCATGGTTGCTCTACGATATACTCAAAAACGTCGGATTGCCCGATGGCGTGCTTAACTTCTGCGTCGCAAGCGGCGCCGAAGCCGGCGATTATCTGGTGGCACACAACAAAACCCGTTTCATCAGCTTCACCGGTTCGATGGAAGTCGGCCTCCACATTAATCAATTGGCAGCCACGATGCAACCCGGCCAAATCTGGATCAAACGCGTTGTCGCCGAAATGGGCGGCAAAGACGGTATCATCGTGGATTCCGAAGCAGACATCGACGAGGCAGTCGCCGGCGTGGTTACTTCGGCCTACGGATTCCAAGGCCAGAAATGTTCGGCTTGTTCACGCGCCATCGTTGATAAGAAGATCTACAACGAATTCGTGAAGAAACTCAAAGTCGCCGTCGAAGCTCTCCCGATCGGCAACCCGGAAGACAACGTAAGATTCGGCCCCGTGGTCAATGCCAAATCCGAACAAAACGTGTTGAGCTACATTGAAATCGGCAAAAAAGAAGGCAAATTGCTCTGTGGCGGCAAAAAAGCCGAAGGCATGGACGGATACGTCATCGAACCGACCGTCATCGTGGACTTGGCTCCCGATTCGCGCCTGATGCAAGAAGAAGTCTTCGGACCGCTCCTCGCCGTCTGCAAATCCAATGATTACGACGATGCTCTGAAAATTGCAAACAATACAATATTCGGCCTCACCGGCGGCGTATTCTCGCTGAATAAAGACAAGATCGAACGCGCACGCAACGAATTCCATTGTGGCAACCTCTATTTGAACCGCAAATGCACAGGCGCCCTCGTCGGCGTGCAGCCCTTCGGCGGATTCA
This sequence comes from uncultured Hyphomicrobiales bacterium, assembly GCA_964610885.1. Lineage (GTDB taxonomy): Bacteria > Bacteroidota > Ignavibacteria > Kapaibacteriales > UBA2268 > CAZSWR01. The sequence continues at coordinate 45,086 of CAZSWR010000002.1, forward strand.
ATATGAGCGGTACGGACTCCAAAGCCGGCAGCCGCGACTATTTGTTGCTCTTCATGCAGGGCAAATCAGTTGCAGAGAAAATCCTGAAATAATCTGTAACAATATCATTTCATCAAAGGCGGGCCACATCGGTTCGCCTTTGCTTTTTTATGCAAATTTGTTTGAAAAATATTAGTTAATACTATGAAATAAATGGCCTTTGACGAATAGTTTTGAATAAATATTTCAAGATTATTTATGGTATTATCGCGAAATACAGAAAACTAATACAAATCAACTATTGTATTGAAAAATCGAGAGATAGATATTGATTGCTTCCATATATTACTCATAAAACATTTATTTTGATACGAAATAAATAAAGAATGAATAATTATTAATGAATCTTTTTTGAAACTTGAAATTTCAATGTTCGTATAAATTCAGGAATTGAAAAATTTATGGTTTATCAAGGCTGACAATGAAATCAATCAAGACTTTTGCCTTAGTGCTTTTCTTTGCCTCATTAGGATTTTCTCATGCTGCAAGCCCCAAAGCAGCCAATGCCGGAATTAATGCCGGACTGAGCGGGTATGTGGTCGATGAATCGACGAAGGAAACAATTATCAGGGCTTCGGTCGCAATCAAATCACTGAAAACCGGAAGCTTTACGAACAAGAACGGTTTTTTCTCGATCAATAATATTCCTCCGGGCAAGTATGAAGTAACTGTCAAGATGTTGGGATACGAGACAATCACCGAAGAAATCACATTCGAGAAAAGCGATGACATCAGGAAAACCTTCGGGCTGAAGCAAACCGCTGTCCAAGGGCGCGGCGTCAAGGTGCAGGGCAACCGCACAGAAGAGGAAAAACGAGAAATATCAATCAGCAAAGTCGTTATTCCGGTCGAGCAAATAAAGAATATTAAAATCGGTGGCGAATCCGATGTGTTTCGTACGCTTCAGTACCTGCCGGGCGTGTTGACCTCTTCGCAGATATCGAGCGCGTTGTTCGTCCGCGGCGGGTCGCCAGACCAAAACTTAGTGCTCGTCGATGGTTCGACGGTCTATAATCCCACGCATATTTTTGGGTTCATTTCCACTTTCAATGGCGACGCTATTAAGGACGTCGAACTCATTAAGGGCGGATTCCCCGCGGAGTATGGTGGCCGCTTGTCCGCCGTGCTGAACCTTACGCAAAAGGACGGCAACATGGAGAAAGTCCACGGCAATGCTTCCCTTGGCGTGATATCGTCTCGCGCTTCGCTCGAAGGCCCCAGCCCGATCAAAGGCGGTACGTGGTTCGTCGGAGGCCGCCGCACATATTTCGAGGCTATCAAGGCTATTTTGCCCGAAGATGATAAGAATCCCTTGCCTGACTTCAATTTCTACGACTTGAACGCGAAGTACTCGCAAATCCTTAGCGACAACGATAAGGTGTTCGTCAGCGGATTCATGAGCGCAGACAAGTTTTCGATTGGCAACTATGGAATCAGCATGGATCTTTCGATAAGCAACGAATTGGCATCGGCCCGTTGGAACCACATATTCAGCTCGAGCCTGTTTTCCACTCTGAACGTAAGCGCCAGCAAATATACTAACAAGTTCCTCGGGGACAATTCCGGATATAAATTCATTTTCAATAATTCAATAACTGACTATTCAGCTAAACTCGGTTTTGAATGGTACCTAAACGAAAAAATCACGGTTAAGTCCGGTTTGGATGTTTCAAATTATAAGTTCACATATTTGCAAAACTTCTCAGGCAATACCGATTCCACTGTCGATAACAAAAATGGACAGTTGAACATGGCCATTACTGATTGGAACTACGCCGCCTATGCGCAAGTGAACTACCAAGTGTCGGATCTTCTATCGGTGCAGGCTGGCCTGCGCGAAAGTTATTGGGACCTTAGCGACAAGATTCTTATGGATCCGCGGGCCTCGATACGCTATCAACTGCAGGAAAAAGTTGCTATCAAAGCAGCCGCCGGCATTTACCACCAGAGCCTCAGGCTGATTTCCCAACCGGATTTCCAATTCTTCGATACTTGGTTGCCGAGCGATACCACTTCGCCAGCGAGCCGCGCAGACCACTATATTCTGACAATCGAGACTCAACCGGCTGATAACTTCGACCTCAATTTTGATTTCTACTACAAACGCATGTATGGAATCGGCGAAATGAATCGCTCCGCATACGAAGGCCGCACAGTATCCTCGCTATTCTACTTCGGCGATTCATATTCCTACGGTGCTGAGATATTTGCCCAGTACAGGACGGATAGATTCTACGGTTGGTTCGGCTATGCCTTGGGATACATTAGTAACAAATTCCCAAATATCAATTATGGCGACGAATACCGCCCGAAATATGACCGCCGCCACGACCTGAAAATCGTTGCCCAATACCAAATCGATGAAAACTGGGAAATCGGCGGGACGTTCACTTTCCAATCCGGCCAATCATATACAGCGGCCACTTCGCGATACCAATCCGGCCTTCCCGATATGGAGATTGGCAAAGGCAAATGGGTCTATTCGCAAAGGAACGGCCTGCGCTTGCCTCCATCGCACCAATTGAACCTGATGGTATCGAAAAAGTTCGACATCTTTGGATTGGATGCAAAGGCAACCCTCGATATTTATAACGTGTACAACCACAAGGATATCTGGTTCCGTTACTATGACTTGACGAAATCCAAAGCAGAAGTTACAGACGTTACTCTGTTGCCGATACTTCCCACGCTTTCGTTCGAGATAAAATTCTAATTAACCGGATTAATAACAAATTGAAATAAAACTATGAAAAAGAATAAAACTATGAATTTCGGCAAAAACTTGCTCTTAGTGCTTTCGGTTGTTTTGTCCGGTATGATTATTTCTTCGTGCGAAGACTCGCTGCCGGCCGACTACCAACCCAAAACAATAGTCGAAGGATACTTGCTCGTGGACAATCCGATTTCTTGCATTCGTGTTATGAAATCACAGCCTGTGCTCGATTCGTTCGACCGATTCAAAAGTGCGATTACCGACGCCAAGGTCTATATAGTCGAAGGCGACAACAGAATGGAATTAGTTTTCAATAACGATACTGCCAATCCGGCTTTCACGCTTGCAGACCAAAACTATAAAGTCAAACCGCTCACCACATATTCGCTCGAGGTGCGAGTAATGGAAAACGGAAAAGAAAAGATCATTACCGGAACCACCACCACACCGAACCGAGTGGAATGGGTGCGCCGCGCCAAACGGTTCGAACAATATCCCTTGGATACGGCACACGTCAAACCAAACGATACATGCTCTTGGACAAACGTCGATCGGCCAGTGTATTATTTGTTGTCGTGTCGTTGCCTGGACACGCTTGCATACGGAAAATACCTCGATGGCGGCAATCCAAACGAAAAGAACCGCCGTATCTACCGCCCTTGGGACGACGAAGAAGATCAGAGCAAACACCCCGAAATATCTCAGTGGGCGATGATCTCGGAGAATTCATCACCGGTTGTATGGACGATATTTAAATTCTATGGACTTCACGAAGTAACGATTTGGGTGCCCGAGGAGAATTTCTTGAAATGGTTCATTCAATACTCTTGGTTCGCCGATTACAACGAAAACACTTCAAGCGTCAATGGTGGATTCGGGTGGTTCGGAAGCGCCAGCTGCGCAAGGGATACCGTTTTCATACTCAAGAACCAACCGTAGCAATTCAGAGAATCAGTGTTTCAAAATTGATATACGTCCCAAATTTCCCAAGCCCTTCCGCAAGGCAATTCTTTCGGAAGGGCTACTTTTATGAATTCGACGAATGACTTCCGATAAACATGTTTTCATACTCCCTTCTCCCGACGGGAATGTAATATCAATTTCATAAATACATGAAAATGTAATTGGTTGTTGAATGTTGATGTTAATTAATAAGGTGTTGCAGTCTCCACTTATTAGATTGAAGTTTAAGATTCTGTGAATCATTTGAAAGAGCAACTAATTCTATGCCTATATTCAGTTTTCGGGATCATCAGAAAACAGGTATCCCACGCCGGAAACTGTTTTAATATACTTAGGTTTGCCGGGTTCGGATTCAATTTTTTTCCTCAGTTGGCCCAGGAAGACTCGCAAATACTGAGTTTCATCGGCAAATGGGCTTCCCCAGATGCTTTCGAGTATCTGCTTGTGGGTCAGTACTTTGCCAATATTGTTGAATAGTAATTTGAATATTGCATACTCTGTTGATGTCAGTTGTATGATTCTTCCGTTTTTCTTTAGCACTCTCGACGATAGATTCAGTTCAAACTCGCCGTAGGTTTTGACTGACGATTCGCTGACACTGTCTTTGTGCCTAAGTGCCACGCGAATCCTGGCCATTAGTTCACCGGAATGAAATGGCTTGGTAATATAATCGTCGGCGCCTGAATCGAGAAGTTTGATCTTATCCATTTCTGTGCTTCTAACTGAAAGAATGATGATCGGCGCAGAACACCATTCTTTTATTTCATTTAATACTTCAATTCCTTCCATGTCGGGCAAATTGAGGTCGAGAAGCACTAATTCAGGTATATGCGAGGCTGCCAACAATAATCCTGATTTGCCTGTATCGGCAATTATGACTTCGAAATCATTAGCCTCTAAAGTCAGTTTCAGCAGCCTACAGATCTGTGGTTCGTCGTCAATGACTAATATTTTAGTTTTGTTGCTCATACAATGGTAAAAGTATTTCGAAAATTAAGCCTGAAGGGATGTTGCTTCTGACGGAGATTTGACCCTTGTGAGCTTCGATGAAGCCCTTTGCTATGGACAATCCCAGGCCGCAACCGCCCCGTTTCGAACCAAGCGGCCTATAAAACTTCTCGAACAATCTTGGCAATTCATTCGAGTTCAATCCATGTCCGTTGTCACGGATTGAAATCATTAATTTGCCGGGAGCGTTTTCTGTTGTTATCGAAATCGAACTTCCTTCGGGCGTATAGGTTAATTCATTTAGGATAATATTGAATAATGCCTGCGTCATCAAGCCATAGTCGGCGTTGATTGTATCGATTTCCGCTCGGAATTCGGTCGAAATTGAATAGCCGGCCGATTTGTCCCGGAGCTGGTTCAACACTTCGAGAATTAGTTCCTGTGCGCTGTATGGTTCGGTGTTCAATTGAAGCTTGCCCGATTCCAACCTTGAAATATCAAGCAGATTCTCGACCAGCAGGTTCAACCTGTTCGAGGCAACGAACATCTCGTTCGCAAATTTTTTGACTAATTCCGAATTCTGAGCAATGTTATTATCCAATATACTCGTCGACGAACCGGTAATAACGGCAATTGGCGTGCGGAATTCATGCGAGATGGAATCGATCAATGTGTTGTACAACCTGCTGGTTTCTTGGTCGATGGAAATCTGTTTGAGCTGCTCTTCGGCCTCTTCCTTTTCGTAGAAACTCGTTAATTGTTCGAGGAAATTCACAATTAAGTTCTCTTCTTCAATCAGCAATTTTTTCTCCAGAATGAGGCAGAACAAACCAATTATTGACTTCTTTGAGTTCACGGGAAAGTACTGCGCAATCGCATCGGGAAGGTTGTTGGTGAATTTGCCGGCGATTCTGTTGTTGTCCAAGGCCCACCTGCCGATAGCTAATTCTTTGTTGTCGAAATGAATTGAATCGCTTGAAGATTTTATCTGCTCCATATTCCTGTCGAAAAAAACAACATTCGAGGAAGTGTGCTTATAGATGTGCTTGATCGTAACATCGATTGCTTCGGCCTTGTTGGAGCAAGACGACAAATCCTTCGTAAAGCCCAGTAAAGCCAGGGAGGTCTTCTCTCTGGCCAGTACCAATAATCGCTGTTTTTTCACCCTTGAAACAAGCAATCCCGAAGTCAGGGCAATTCCAAAATTCAATAAAAGAGTGAGTACGTCATGGAGTTGGCCTATTTCAAAGGTGAACAAAGGCGGGATAAAGAAGAAATTCCAAATTAGTGAGTTCAATATTGCTGCGAAAATAATCGCTCTCCTGCCCGCATAGAATGGGATCAGCATAAGATTGAGCAGCTGGATTAATCCCACAGATTGGTAGCCCAAATAATTCGTGAAGGGATAGCACAAGATTGAGACAGTCAAGACCGATGCCAAAGGGAATACATAGTCTTTTGCTGATGTTGCTTGTTCCTTTCTGGATTGATGCTTAACTTTTTTCGAATCGACCTGTTCGGGGCGAATGATGTAAATATCGATATTTCCGCTCTCGGAAATCAGCCGATCCAAATAATTATCTCTTTTTAAGTAATTGAGTATGCTGTACTTCGTAGGTTTCCCGATGATTATCTGGCTGATGTTGTTCTTCAGGGCAAATACAAGAAGTCCATCGACGAGGTCTGTATTGGCAGTTGTGATAACTTCTGCACCCAATTCTTTGGCCAATCGGAGATTCTTCTCGAGTTGTTCGATTTGCAAGTCGGTCTCTTTTATGTCCGTTTTAACATAAACAGCATACCATTTTGTCTTCAGGGCATAAGCCATTCTGCGTGTCCATTTGATCAACTCAATCGAGAATGGGCTGGAGCCAACAGCGACCATGAGCTTGTCGGCGGCTTTCCAAGGTCCTGTTATGTTTTTCTCGCTCATGTAGTTAACCAAATCGCTATCAACCTTTTCGGCTGTGAGTCGCAAAGCCATTTCCCTTAGCGAAATCAGGTTCCCGGCCTTGAAGAAGTTATTGGAGGCCAGCTGAGCTTTGTCGGCTACGTAAACCTTGCCGTCAGACAGCCTTTGCAGCAATTCCTCGATGGGCAAATCAATCAACTCGATGTTTTCGGCAATCTCTATGATTGAATCCGGTACGGTTTCTTTGATGTTGATTCCCGTAATTTGCTCAACAGTTTTGCTTCGGCTTTCGATATGCTGCACGTTAATCGTCGTTAGGACGTGGATACCATGCTCCATCAATTCGAGCACATCCTGGTACCTTTTCGAGTGCTTCGACCCCGGTATATTGGAGTGCGCAAGCTCGTCCACCAACACGAAATCCGGTTTTAGTTCGACAGTTTTCTCCAAGTCGAATTCTTCGGCAACCATTCCTTTGTAATTAATCTTTTTCCTCGGAATGATTTCAAATCCTGTCAGCAACTTTTCGGTCTCGGAACGGCCGTGAGTCTCGACGTAGCCGATTGCCACTCGATACCCCGCGTCCATCAGTTCCTTCGCGTGGAGCAGCATTGAGTAGGTTTTGCCAACGCCGGCGCACATCCCAAAGAAGATTTTCAAGTTGCCATTTTTCTTCTTGGTTTCTGTAGCATTGATTCTGGCCAATATTTCGTCTGGAGTGGTCATTTCGCAAATTCAATGAGTTTGATATTCAGTTCCAACACGTTCACTTTCGGTTCTCCGAAGATACGAAGGCTCCTGTCCTCAATAGACGAATTAACCAATGTTTTTAAGTTTTGTTTCTGAAATTCGTTGAAATGCCTTCTTTCGGAGATCCGATCGACTTGGAACAGGGCCGCTTCCGGGGAGATGTGCGGATCCACGCCGCTACCGGACGCAAAGAGCAGATCCTTTGGCACATCGTTGATATTCACTGCCGCGTGATACATCTTGAGTGTGTCGATCCTTGCCGCAATGGCTTCCTTCATTCTTGTTCCAATCGGATTTAAATTGCTTCCGCCAGACGGCATCGGCTCCGAAGATACTGCCGAAGGCCGACCCCAGAAGAATTCAGGGCCGGAGAATCGTTGCCCCAACAACTCGCTCCCAATTATACAGCCATCACGAGTAATCAAAGAGCCATTGGTTTTCTCGTTGAAGCAAACTATTCCAAATAAATAGATTGACAATGGATAGATAATACCCACTATCAAAGTCAATAGAAGGAACAGTTTGGCCGCTATTATTATATTCTTCATTTCTGCCTCCTTTATTTGTCCAGCCTGTCCAAGATGGTGTTTTCAAAGACGCCTTTGGACGCTTCAACAATCTCGATTTCGTTGTCAAATGAAAACTTACCTCTTGGTATTTCTTGATTGCATTTCAAGAAAAACTTAGTATTAATAATGACTCTACACTCTTCATTGCTCATTGGAACGATTTGAATCTTCGTCGTATCAAAAAATCGGGACAATGTCGTTATGTGATTGTACTCTTGAGTGCTGACAAGTGTTTTTAGCTTCTCGAGCGACAAGTCTCCCGCGGCTGTTATCAATCCGGCATTCTGGTCCGAATCGACGACTGTATGGCCAATGTCGGAGAGTATTGTCGGTAAATCATTCCAAACGGATGACTTACTCTTATTAATAATTCGATAGTTCTTCGAGAAATTCGAGTATTCATCGTGTTCGTTCCTGCTGCAAGACAGGAACAGAATACTCAGAATAATGCCGTATTTAATTAACTTTTTCATGACAATCTCATATTAAATGTAGAACTTCAATTAGTGTATCAATTGCTTTTATACCGAGGAAAGGCACCAATACGCCACCCACTCCGTAAATGAAAATATTCCGCCTCAGAATCGAAGATGCGCTTCTCGGTTCATATTTGACGCCCTTCAGCGCAAGTGGAATCAATGCTACGATTATGAGTGCGTTAAAAATTATCGAACTCAAAACGGCGCTCTCGGGGCTGGCCAGGTGCATAATGTTCAATTTCGACAGCGCTCCCGTACCATTAATGACATACAGAGAACCGAATATCGCGGGCAGAATTGCAAAATACTTCGCTACGTCGTTTGCAATGCTGAACGTCGTCAGCGCTCCGCGTGTCATTAGTAATTGCTTGCCAATTTCGACCACGTCAATTAGTTTCGTCGGGTTGGAATCGAGATCCACCATGTTCCCTGCTTCGCGCGCGGCTTGGGTTCCCGAGTTCATGGCAACGCCAACGTCGGCTTGCGCGAGGGCCGGAGCGTCGTTAGTGCCATCGCCAATCATGGCAACAAGTTTGCCTTCGGCCTGCTCGTGGCGGATTCTGTTTAATTTATCCTCGGGCGTCGCCTCGGCAATAAAATCATCAACACCGGCCTCGGCAGCGATGGAAACTGCCGTCAAGGGGTTGTCTCCGGTGATCATTACCGTCTTGATGCCCATTTTTCTCAGCTTCTCGAAGCGCTCCTTGATCCCTCCTTTGACGACATCTTTCAGCCTGATCACGCCCAAGATTTTGTCGCCCTCGCACACGACGAGCGGTGTGGAACCTTCGGAGGCAACGTCCTCGACAATTTTATCTATTTCCGTCGGGCACTCGCCACCGATTTCGCAGACGTAGCTTTTGATTGATTCGGCTGCTCCTTTCCGTATCCGAATCTCTTTGCCTCCTTTTTTGATATCGACTCCGCTCATCTTGGTTTGGGCGGTGAAAGGGATAAACGTGAGCGACGAATCCTCGATTTGTTTGCCCCTCAGGTTGAATTCCTTCTTGGCAAGGACCAGGATTGAGCGCCCCTCGGGTGTGTCGTCCGAAAGCGAAGACAATTGCGCCCGCTCGGCAAGGTAGTTCACATCGACCCCTTTGACTGGAATGAACTCCGAAGCCATTCTGTTGCCCAACGTGATGGTGCCGGTTTTGTCGAGCAACAAGACGTCCACGTCGCCAGCGGCTTCGACGGCTTTTCCGCTCTTCGCGATAATGTTGCGTTTCGTCAGGCGGTCGATTCCGCTTATGCCGATAGCGTTCAATAGTCCGCTGATAGTCGTGGGGATCAGGCAAACGATAAGCGAAATCAGAATCGGCAGGCTCAATCGCGATTCAGTTTGGCCCGATGCGTTCATTGCATATAGCTCGAATGGCTTCAGCGTGAAGACTGCGATCAGGAAAATTATCGTCATCCCGCTCAAAAGAATTGTCAAAGCGATTTCGTTAGGCGTCTTTTGGCGTTTGGCGCCTTCGACGAGCGCGATCATTTTGTCGAGGAAAGTATCGCCGGGCATCGACGTGATCTGTATGATAATTCTGTCGCTTATCACTTTGGTCCCGCCGGTAACGGCCGAGCGGTCGCCGCCACTTTCGCGGATGACCGGTGCGGATTCGCCTGTGATTGCCGATTCATCCACGCTGGCAATGCCGTCCACAATATCGCCATCGCCCGGGATGGTGTCCCCGGCCTCGCACACGACGAGGTCGCCAGTTTTCAGTTCTGACGAGAGGATTTTCTGTTCGGCGATTCCTTCAAACGCTGCAACGCCCTTTGTCATATTGGGATTAGAGATTTTCCGCGCGTATGTATTCGTCCTCATTTTGCGCAGTGTGTCGGCTTGGGCTTTGCCGCGGCCCTCGGCGATCGCCTCCGAAAAGTTAGCGAAGAGAACCGTGAACCACAGCCAGAGCGATATTTGCAGATTGAATCCCGACCAATCCACGGCTGTTATAACTGTCGTGATCACGGCTCCAATAAAGACGATGAACATAATCGGGTTTTTGATTTGCTTTGCCGGACTCATTTTTCGGAAAGAATCGCCCACGGCGGCTGAAATCAGCTTTTTATCGAATGTTTTTGTTTGATTTTTCATTTTCATTCTTCCTGTCGTTACACACTCACGCTGCAAACTTATCCGAATTGATATATGTATGAAATATGGACATGGCCGGGATTTATAAAGATTTTGTAAAGAAGAGAGAACGGAAATGTCAGACGTAGGGGTTCAAAATTTTGAACCCCTACAGATAAATATATCCCCACACCCCTACTTTTTGACCCCATACTTCTCATAATAAAATAATCAATAAAGAATCCCGTGTCCTATATAAAAACAACAGACTTAAGCAATGAAATACAACCCCGACACGCACCATCGCAAATCAATCCGTCTGAAGGAATTTGATTATTCGCAGGCCGGATATTATTTTATCACTATTTGCACGCATAACCGAGAGCATTTGTTCGGGGATATTAATGAAATCATGGTTCAGAATAATGTAGGGGTTCAAAATTTTGAACCCCACCAAAAACAAATGAAATTGGATGCCGGTGGTAAAATTGTTGAAAAATGTATTGAGGATATCCCTGCTCATTTTCCATTAGCCGAGATCGATCATTATTGCATTATGCCCAACCATCTGCATTTGATAATAATTATTAACGGACAAATAAATGTAGGGGTTCAAAATGGGGTTCAATATTTTGAACCCCTACATATTGAACCCGAGAAAAACCAATTTCAAAAGATAATTCCTTATTCATTAGGATCGATTATTAAAGGATTGAAAAATAGGCGTAACAAAATGGTTTAAAGAGAATACATCAATATATCACGTTTGGCAACGAAATTATTACGAACACATAATTCGCAATGAGAAAGAATTGTTTGAAATAAGAAAGTATATTGAACTGAATCCTATGAATTGGAACAAAGATGAGTATTTCGAATAATACAAATATTAACCTGTAGGGGCAATGCCCCTACAGGTAGATCTAAACAAAAAGGCGTGTCACATTTTATACATTCCTCTCACCCCAACCACTCCACAACAGGCCCCAAACAAAGAGCGGGCAGAAACGTCAGACGTAGGGGTTCAAAATTTTGAACCCCAACAGACAAATGAACCCCAACAAAAAACAATACAAACGATACCTCTCACCCCAACCACTCCACAACCGGCCCCAAACAAAGAGCGGGCAGAAACGTCAGTGCGCCGACGATGAGTATCACGCCGATCAGGAGGAATGCAAATAGCGAAGTGTCCGTGCGGAAGGTGCCTTGCGATACCGGCGTCGTCTTCTTCTCCGAGAGCGATCCGGCAATCACCAACACGGGAATAATCACCGCAAACCGACCAACCAGCATGCCAAGCCCGAGCATTATGTTGTAGAAATCCGTGTTCGCGTTCAGCCCGGCAAAGGCCGAACCGTTGTTGCCCGCGGCGGACGCAAAGGCGTAGAGCACCTCCGAGAACCCGTGCGCGCCGCTCTCGGCAATGCTGCCCAGCCCCTCCGGCACCGACAAAGCAATCGCCGAAAACCCGAGTATCACAAAACTCGGCGCAATTACGGCGAGCATAGCCATCTGAATTTCCTTCGCCTGAATTTTCTTGCCCAAGTATTCGGGAGTGCGCCCGATCATCAGCCCGGCAATGAATACGGTCAGCAGGACGAAAATCAACATGCCGTACATTCCTGCGCCCACGCCGCCGAAGACAATTTCGCCCAACATGATGTTGAACATTGCCACCAAACCGGAGCCGGGCATTAGCGATTCGTGCATGGCATTGACCGAGCCGCTCGAGGCCGCCGTCGTGAAGGTGGACCACATCACGGAATTAGTTATCCCGAATCGAGTTTCCTTCCCTTCCAAATTGCCCGCAATCCCAAGCGACGGGTTCATCGAAAACTCCGAATACAGAGAAACCGAAAGCCCGATGGCCAGCAGCAGCAGCATCACCGCAAACAAAGTCCAGCCTTGGCGCGCGGAGCCGACAATCTTGCCGAATGTAAACGTCAGGGCGGCGGGAATGAGCAAAATGGAGAGCATCTGCAACAGATTGCTAATCGGTGTGGGGTTCTCGAATGGGAAAGCAGAATTGGCATTAAAGAATCCACCGCCGTTCGTGCCGAGCTGCTTGATGGCGATTTGCGACGCTGCCGGCCCGCCGGGGATCGTTTGCTTGATGCCTTCGAGCGTGCTGGCATCGGTATAGGCGTTAAAGTTCTGAATCACGCCCTGGGACACCAACAGAATGGCCAAAAGGGCACTCAGGGGCAGCAGCACGTAAAGAGTTGACCGGGTTACATCGACCCAGAAATTGCCCAATTCGGAGGATTGTTTGTTTCTGATGCCTCTCGCCAGGGCTATAAAAACCGCGATACCGGTCGCCGCGCTCAGGAAATTCTGAACTGTCAGCCCGGCCATTTGCACGAAGTACGACATGGTTGTTTCGCCGGCGTAGGATTGCCAGTTAGTATTCGTCATAAAACTAACTGCCGTATTGAAGGCCAGCGATGGATCGGCGCCGGGGAGTTGTTGCGGGTTCAGCGGCAAGTACTGCTGGCAGACTTGCAAAAGGAAGACAGCAACGAAACCGAAGGCATTGAAGGCCAGAAGCGAGAAAAGGTAGCTCTTCCAATTCATCTGACTGTGGTCGTCGATCCCGAGCAGTTTGTAGAGTTTCAGCTCGAACGTTTTTAGCCATCTGTTGTTAATATCTTTATATAGAACTTGGTAGATATACGTGCCAAGCGGTTTAACTGTAAGTATCAATATTGCCAGCATGGCAACAACTTGGATTATATCGTAAATATTCATTTCAGAATCCTCCTTATAAATTTCACTGGATTGTCTCAGCAGAAGGCCAATGATACATACGGAGTAAATATCATTTCAATTTGCCAAACAACTAATGCAAATCTATTGTTTCCGGCATAAGTATGAAATTCTGAAAGATGGGTAAAATATAAAGAATTCATAAAGACAGGTTGGCAGCGGTAGGTGGTGCTTGAATTGTTATGCTATTCATGCAGAAGTAGTATGAACCTGTTGATAAAGCACAAGACTTGCAACAACTGGTTTTAATCCAATGCAAGAATCGTAGTAAATCATTGATATATCGACAAATCCCTCATCTCGATATGCCAAATGGGGCAAAAGAAATTTGAAATAATCCCAAAAAGTTCGTTAGAAAAACCCTCAATCCCTAAATCCCTTTCTCCCAAAGGGCGACGAATGACTTCCGATAAACATGTTTTCATACTCCCTTCTCCCGACGGGAGAAGAGCCGGGGATGAGGGTATAGCAAATATGTCAAATTTTAACGAATAATTTGGGATCATGTAATTACACTTTACTAATTATTCGCCAATTGGAGACTAACCAAGCATTTTTCCATTTGAATCTTAATTCGATTTCTTTCTCTACTTCTGCTCGCGAACGGCGACGACGTGTATGTCTTTGCCGCATTGGGAGATGCCTTTGATGGCGAAGTGTTTGGCTTCGTTGAGGAAATTAATCTTGTACGATGCGAAGGCGTTCAAACCGTTCCCGATAATCATGGGTGCAATGAAAACGTGCAATTCGTCCGTCAGGTCCGATGCGACGAACGAAGAGAAAATCGAGGCTCCGCCCTCCACCATGATTGATCCGATCGAGTATTCGCTCAAAAGAGTGCGAAGTATTGGTTCCAATTCCAACTTTCCGAAGGCATCGAGCTGCGAAGGGACGATCCTCAGCCCGGCCGCGCGCAGAGTTTCGGATTTGCGGGTAACGGACGATTCGTGGCTACAGCAGACGATGGTTTGCTTTCTTTGGTCGTCCGTGAAGTTCCTGATGCTCAGCGGCAGCGTCAGGTGCGTATCGAAAACAATTCGGAACGGGTTCCTGCCCATAACGTTCCTGACTGTCAACTCGGGATTGTCGATCGAGGCGGTTCGTTTGCCGATCAGGACCGCGTCAATCTCGGAGCGCAGCGCGTGGGTGCGTGTGCGGCTTTCCTCGCAAGTGATCCATTTGGATTGGCCGGTGGACGTGGCAATCATCCCGTTGAGCGATTGCGCCACCTTCACTACCACGTAGGGCAGCCCGCTTGTGATGTGTTTGAAGAAAAATCTGTTCGCCCACAGGCATTCGTTTTCCAGCACGCCTGTTTCCACTTCGATGCCTGCCTGGCGCAGTTTTTCGATGCCCTGGCCGGCCACGAGCGGGTTGGGGTCCAGCGTGCCCACGACGACGCGCGAAATACCTTTCTCAATAATCAAATCGGCGCATGGTGGATTCTTGCCCTGATGGGAGCATGGCTCCAGGTTCACAACCAAAGTGGAACCTTTGACCTGTTCGTCCGAAAGCTGGTTGATAGCATTTGCTTCGGCGTGTGGTTCGCCAAAACGGCGGTGAAACGATTCGGAAATAATGCTTCCGTCTTTGATAATAACAGCACCTACCCTCGGATTGGGGCTTACGAGTCCTGTACCTTTGTACGCCAACTCCAAGGCTCGTTTCATTGCTGATTTGTCTGTCATCGTTTTCTATGCCCGCTGTTGTATTAAAAATTCTGTGATTCGCGCTTCGTACAGTTATTGATGCGCGATTATTTCGACGCAAATTGCTCAGGAAATTTCCCTCGGCAAAACGTCAGATAATGCTTTTGTAAAAATATCAAATTGAACTTATACGGCAAAGAAAAATTCGTGATTAATTATAGTAATGTGAATTTTTTAGTTCCATCGATTTGGAGTAATTTTGTAATTGATTAGCTTGGCAGACAATGGAAAGCTGGCAAGCAATAGTTTTTTCGGTTGGTGTTTTTTATTTGTACGAATAATAAATAATACAATTATCAATCTAATGGCACGGATTGTGCATTTGATTATTTGTTTGTTCTTGAAAACTGATGGAAATGAAATGAAGAAGTTAACAGCCAGTATTGCTTTTTTCTTTGCCACTTTGAATGTATTCGCGCAAAGCTCTGCCGGCGACAAAGCAATTTACGAGTCTCGGTACATCGTCGATATGCCCACTGCCGGCGTGCTGGCGAAGGGCACTTTCTCGATATATACCATGATGTTCCAAGAGGGCGGACTGATGGCCGAACTCTACACAGCTCCGTTCGAGGATTTCAATATGGGACTCAGTTTCGGCGGGTCAAACGTCGTCGGGACGGGCAAGCCCACATTCCAGAACCTTCCTGGAATTCATATCAAATACCGAATCATCGATGAAACTCGCGGTTTCCCTGCGATTACCCTCGGAGTGATCACGCAAGGCCGCGGATTCTTCTACACGGACGAAACTCGTTTCCAGACAATGTCTCCGGGCGTTTTCGCCGCCGTCAGCAAGAATTTCAAGTGGGCATTGGGGTCATTAGCTCTCCATGGCGGACTGAATTACTCATTCGAGCCGAAACCCGAAAACAGGAACGTGAATTTCTATGCAGGTATGGAACAATCAATCGGCAACGTTATCAGCTTGAATCTGGAGTTCAACTCGAATCTCGACGACAAAAACCGCGAAATCACTCTGAACCAAGGCATGTTGAACGCTGCACTGCGTTGGTCGGTGGCCAAGGGCCTCACTTTCGAGCTTCAGGCGCGGGACCTGCTGAAACACTCGAAACGTACCGAAGAAATAAACAGAATTATTGGAATTGAATTTATTAGCCCATTTTAAATAAAACTGGATTTGCAATGAACCATACGATTAAAATAGCCCCAAGCCTCCTTTCTGCAGACTTTTCAGCACTCGAACGCGACGTACGCACTTGCGAGGAAGGGAAAGCCGACATACTCCACGCCGACATCATGGACGGCCATTTCGTGCCAAACATCACTTTCGGGCCGCTCGTCGTCTCGGCAGTTGCTCGTAAGACGTCCCTGCCGATTTCGTGCCACTTGATGATCGAAAATCCCGACAAATACATCGATGAATTTGCCAAAGCAGGCGCATCATACATCTCTGTCCATGCCGAAGGTTCGGTCCACACTCACCGGACACTTTCGAAGATACAATCGACAGGCGCAAAGGCCGGGCTGGCGCTCAATCCCGCCACGCCACTCGAGTTCGCCTACGCCGCAGCCGAGTATTGCGATTTCATCTTGCTCATGTCGGTCAATCCTGGATTCGGCGGCCAAGCATTCATTCCGTCGTTCCTCAGGCGTTGCGCCGCTCTTCGCGAATATTTGATAAAGAATAATCTGGAGAAGCAAGTGGAAATCGAAGTCGATGGCGGGGTCAAAGCAGACAACGTGGCAGAAATCGTCCGAGCGGGCGCATCGATCATCGTTTGCGGTTCCGGTGTGTTCTCCGGCGATATTGTCTCGAACATTGCCCTCGTGCGCCGCAATGCCGAAACAGCCTTGCAAACTATAAATTAATTTCAAAACGATAGAAAAGAAAATGACAGATAAAAAGCCAAATATATTGGTTACCAACGACGACGGAATCGATTCGCCGGGCATCTACGCTTTGGTGAAAGCCCTGAAAAGGATCGGCAACGTGTTCGTGGTGGCTCCCGACAGGCAACAAAGCGCCGTGGGCCATGCACTTTCGGTTTCGCAACCCCTGCGCGTTACCAAATTCCACCGGAATGGCGAAATGTTCGGATATGCCGTTACTGGCACTCCGAGCGATTGTGTGAAGATTGCCATCAGCTCGTTGATTAAAGAGAAATTGGACCTCGTCGTCTCCGGGATCAATCATGGAAGCAATACGTCGATCAACGTCCTCTATTCCGGCACGGTATCGGCCGCCACAGAGGGTATGCTGGGCGGGATCCAATCCATGGCAGTCTCGATGGCAGACTACACATGGGACGGCGACTGCACTCCCTCGGCAGAATATGCCGTCTTGATCGCCCAAAAGCTCCTCGAGAACCCGCTTCCGGCCGGGACAATTCTGAACGTGAACGTGCCGGCTTTGCCTCTGGACCAAATCAAAGGCATTCGCTCCACGCAGCTCAGCAATTCCGTCTGGAACGATTCATACGAAAAGCGTACAGATCCGTTCGGGCGAGACTATTACTGGTTCGCCGGCGAATACAAGGTGTTCGACAAAAGCGAAAATTCCGACGACGGCGCAGTCCTTGCCGGCTACGTGGCCCTTACGCCTATGAAATTCGAATTCACCGACGCCAAGTCAATGTCGATTACAGCTGAATTCGAAAGTATAGGCAAGATTAAATAACGGCCTTGAAATGAAGAAAATAATACTAAAGAAGAAGGATATTTCCACAATTCGCGAGCGAATCGATTATAAAATTGATTACGCCAATGAATTGAACCCGGCCCAGTACGAAGCCGTCATGCACAACAAAGGCCCGGCGCTCGTCATCGCCGGAGCAGGCACGGGCAAAACGAGGACGCTCATCTACCGAGTTGCGCGGCTCGTGGAGGACAGGGTGCCGCCGGAATCGATCCTTCTGCTCACGTTCACCCGGAAATCCGCCTCGGAAATGCTTCGCCGCGCATCGAATTTGCTCGATGGCCGGTGCGAAACCGTTGCCGGCGGCACTTATCATTCTTTCGCGCTACAAACTCTGCGCAAATTCGCCAAACACGTCGGGTACGAACCAACGTTCACAGTCTTCGATTCGTCGGACATACTCGATACAATCAACCTCTTGCGCTCGCGTTTGAAGTTCGACAAAACAAAAAAGCGCTTCCCGAAGAAAGAAACTCTTTCGACTATTTTTAACCTCGCCGTGAACCGTTGCCAATCGATTGAAGATGTGATTATCGACGATTACCCGCAGTTCATGGACGAAATCGACCAAGTGAAGCAACTCTTCGACGAATACAACGCATACAAGCGCCGCAGCAACACAGTCGATTACGACGACCTGCTGACGCTTCTGCACAAGTTGCTCGCCGAGGTGCCCTCCGCCAAAGAAGAAATTAATCGTATGTACAAATACGTCTTGGTGGACGAATACCAGGACACGAATCGTTTGCAACACGAAATAGTGATGCAACTGGCCGGGCCGGAACAAAACGTGATGGCCGTCGGGGACGACGCGCAAAGCATATACTCGTTCCGCGGCGCCGAGTTTGAAAACATAATGAGCTTTCCGGATTCTTTCAGCAATTGCGCCGTATTCAAAATCGAAGAGAACTACCGCAGCACTCAGCCGCTTCTGGATCTGACGAATTTCATTATTTCCAATGCAGCACACAAGTTTGAAAAAGAACTTTTCTCGCGGCGCACCGACGGCGAGCGCACAAAGATAGTTTGCTCGGCAGACGAACAGCAACAGTCTTTGTTCGTAGTGCAGCAAGTGTTGCAACTGCGCGAGGATGGTATCCCGATGGACGAGATTGCAGTGCTCTTTCGCTCGTCGTTCCATTCTTTCGATTTGGAAATTGAACTCAATAGAGCAAATATTCCATACAAAAAGTTCGGCGGAATGCGTTTCATCGAGACTGCCCACATCAAGGATCTTCTGGCTTTCTTCAAGGCGGCCAACAATACGACCGATGCCATCAGTTGGCACCGGATACTGACGCTGGCCGACGGAGTGGGCGAGCGGACGGCAACGGCTGTAATCAATTCGATTATCGAGAATAGGGGAGACTTCGCATCGGTTTCGCCCGGTAAACGCGCCGGAGAGAAACTCTCGGAAATGTTTGATTTCATGAAGCGATTCGCCGAGTCCAAACACTCAATCTCCGAAATGGCGACGATGCTGGTTGAGTTCTACAAACCCGTACTGAAAAACAAATACGACGATTGGCAAAAGCGCCAGAAAGACCTCGAAGCCTTCATCCAGATTGCCGAGCGATACAAGAACATAACCACACTGCTGAACGATATGGCGCTCGATCCGCCTTTGGATTCCGTTATGGAAATCGATCCCGAATCGAAAGAGGAAGAATTCCTGACGCTTAGCACTGTGCATTCGGCCAAGGGCTTGGAGTGGAAGGCTGTTTTTATTATTTGGGCGCTGGACGGGCGATTCCCGTCGGCCAAATCAGTCGAAACAGTCGAATCGATCGAAGAGGAACGCCGATTGTTCTACGTGGCCGCCACGAGGGCCAAGGAGCACCTTTTCATTTCGTATCCGACGAACGTTTTCGACAGGTTCGAGGGCTGCGTGCTTTCGAAGCCATCGCGCTTCCTCGACGGCATTACCGAAGACATAGCCGAATACTTCGTGCTCGAAGAGGAATAGGCCAGCTGCATGTTTTGATATATATTCACTTATATAGTTTGATTTCTCGTTCATTTTTGCTAATTTTAAATTAAGTGTAAAGAGTAAAAAAGGGGATTGAAATGAAAAGAATATTTGCTTCGTTGTTAGTGCTTATGCTTTTGGCCGCGGCCACCGCCAACGCCCAGACAGAGCAAGTGCGGAAGTTGCTCAAGCAACTCGCAGCCGGAAAAACCGAAGAAGTACGCAAACAGCTTCCCGATTTGCTTTCAAACTATCCCAACCATCCGGGCGTTCTGTACCTGAACGCTGCCGCAATGGACGATGCTAAGAAAGCATTAGACATCTATGATAAAATAATCCGTTCCCACAGCGATAGCGAATGGGCCGACGATGCCTATTGGAGAATCATCCAATACTATGCAATCGCCGGAAATATCAAAATGGCAGAAAAAGAACTCGATGCCTTTCGCAAGAAGTATCCCAATTCGGATTTCCTCTCGCCGGCTACGGACGTGGTCGCCACAACAAAGAAAATTAACGGCAAGCACAAAGCCGCCACCAGCAAAGACGAAGTAGCCTCGAAAACCGCCGACAAGAAAGAAGCAAAAGCCGAGGCAAAGAAGAACGGGAAAAACGGAAAAGCCGACAAAAAAACTGCCGCAAAAGAAGACAAAAAGAAAAAGGGCAAACAAGCAGCCGCCGACGATGGCCAGAAAAAAGTCTATGGCCTGCAAATCGGCGTGTTCCGCTCCTCCGAAGCAGCCAAAGATGAAAAGGATAAATACAAATCCAAAGGCGTCGCCGTAGAGATTCGCGAAAAGGAAATCGGCGGCGAGAAGATGTGGTCGGTCGTGGTCGGCAATTACTCGTCGGAAGCAAATGCCGAAAAAGCCAAAGCAGAAGTCCAAAAGGCTTGCGATTGCAGCCCAATTATAATTAAAAAATAACTTACTTTAGGTTGCAAGGCCTATCTGATTCTTTGCTATGGATTTAACACTCTATCAATTGCGGGTGGTCGGCGCAAAAGCCCTCGCAAAAAAGCTAATCAAACGAATAACATCGAAATCCCGACGCAGGAAAGCCCGCGCACGGGATTTTTCTTTTCCTACCTATTCTCAGTCGTTTCCGGCGGATTTTTCGATTCGAGATGGGATTATTGACTTCGAGGAAATCATACAGTCTGTGGGCAGGAAAAGTGATTATTTCAACCAAGCAGCTGATTGCCTTGACCAGTTCTTTGCGCACGAATATAATTTTCTCTCGGATAGGTTTATTCCAAGGAACAGGAAAGAGATTCCAGATAACCCTGTAAATGCTTTCGTTAACGAATCCAACCGAGACGAATCCAACAGATTATTTGGGTTGATCGACAGGGATTACAAGCTGATAAATTGGCAGTCTGACCACGCGGCCGGTATCGAATGGGATTCGAGGGCGCATATATCTGAGATTTCTTATGGAAAAAATAGTGCAGACATCAAGGTGCCGTGGGAGCTTGGCCGCTTTCAGCACTTGCTTCCGTACATGCTGTTGCGCTTCAAAGGCGAAGGAATGGATCGGATAGCTTCCGAATTCAATAACCAGTTTCTCGACTTCGCCGCTTTCAATCCGCCTCGGTTTGGCGCGCAATGGAAATGCACGATGGACGTAGCCCTTCGGGCATTTAGCCTTTTGGCCTGTTGCGATGCACTCGCACAGTCCGCTGCGGCATTGCCAGAAGAAGTAATGGAAGTATTTACGCGGAGCATTTTCGAGCATGGCAATCATATTCGTAGGCATTTGGAATGGAACGAAGGGGCGCGCGGGAATCATTATTTGGCGAACTTGCTTGGGCTGATTGCCATTGGCTCCTATGCCACAGGAGAATCGGCTAACAAATGGTTGATTTTCGGCGCAAAGGAATTGGACAAAGAAATCAAATATCAATTCAACGAAGACGGAACGAACTTCGAGGCATCGACGAACTATCACGTTTTTGCATTGGAAATGGTGCTTTGGGCCTTGTATTTGTTGCGCAATACGGACGCGAAATCAAAAATTTCATCTGAATCCTTTTCTAAAATCCGCAAAGCGCTTGAGTTCACTTACGCAATTTCGACACGCGAAGGATTGATTCCGCAAATCGGCGACAACGACGGAGGGCGAGTTTTCCCGTTGGCCGAGTCTGTATGCGACAAGCGGCCCGTCTTTATGCTCTATTCCATGCTCACGGGCGATGATTCGGCCTGCGAGCATTTCGGAATTGCCAAGCCGGAAAAAGGGCACAAATTCTATTCAGAACTAAAAACTGATTTCGAGAGCTATGGCCGGAGCATTAACGGCAGAGTGGTTTCCTTCAAGGATTTCGGATTATACGTGTTCAGAAATGAGCACTATTTGGCCACATTCCGCTGTGGCTCTGTCGGGCAGCGTGGCAAGGGCGGGCACGCCCATTGCGACCAATTGGCCCTGACGCTCACCGTTGGCGGGAAAGAAATCATTAGCGATTCCGGGACGTATGTTTACACATCGAACCCGGCCGAGCGGAATCGTTTTCGTTCGTCGCGTGCGCACAGCACTATTATTATCGATGGCAAAGAACAATTTCCTTTCGGCGAAGAAACGACGGATGATTTGTTTTGGATTAAAGATAACAAATTATCCGCCGATATAGAAATAAGTGGCCTTTGCAGAATCGAAGCGAGCCACAATGGCTATTTGAAGAGAGTATATCGTAGAATTGAATTCTTTGAAAAAAGGATATTAATAGAGGACAGATCGGAGAGCGGAGAATTCGAGTCACGACTGATTTTGGCACCGGAATGCGAAGTTAAACGATCAGATTCAAGTTTTGATTGTATTATATGCGAGGATGTGGTTTTGTCGTTAAAAAATAAACGAGGATTTGCTGAATTATTAACAAGCGAATATTCAAAGACATACGGCAGTATTGAAACTACATCGAATATTACTGTAAAGAACGATATGAGTACCAATGTAATTGATTTAACGTTATAGAAATAACGTATTATATTGATTAATAATGTCTAAAGTCCATTCTAATAAATAATCAGTATTTTTGAATTATTATTTTTATTAATATTTCTTTTGGAATATTAAGAAAAATATCGTTAATTCACATTTTAGAAAATAACTCACTTGAAAAACAGATTTATACGGGTAAGAAAATATGAGAAGCTTAACAAAAGTATTGGATGTTAACAAAGAGAAATGTATTAATTGCCACCAGTGCATCGCGGCATGTCCGGTGAAATTCTGCAACGACGGCAGCGGGGACTATGTAACGGTTAATCCCGATATGTGTATCGGGTGCGGTAATTGCATCACGGCCTGTACGCACGACGCGAGAATCGGAATTGATGATTATGACAAGTTCATGGAAGCTGTCAGAATGCGCGTGCCAATGGTTGCTGTTGCAGCCCCGGCAATTGCTGCTAACTTTCCGGGCGATTACTTGCGGATTAACGGCTGGTTGAAATCAATCGGCGTGGAAGCTGTTTTCGACGTGAGTTTCGGTGCGGAGCTGACCATTAAATCTTACCTCGATGCCATTCAGAACAAAGGCGTCAAAACCGTAATCGCGCAACCCTGCCCGGCCATCGTTACATATTGCGAGATTTACCAGCCGGAGCTGCTCAAGAACCTTGCGCCGGCCGATTCGCCCATGCTTCATACGATCAAAATGGTCAAACGTTTCTACCCAAAATATGCGAATCACAAAGTAGTTGTCCTTTCTCCTTGCTTCGCAAAGCGTAGGGAATTCGACGAAACTGGGCTTGGCGATTTCAACCTGACTTATCAATCAATAGCCAAACACATCAAGGATAATTCAATTTCTTTGGCGTCGTATCCTGTAACTGATTACGACAACACACCTGCCGAACGTGCTGTGCTGTTTTCGACGCCAGGCGGGCTTATGCGCACGGCCGAACGTGACGTGCCCGGAGTCATCGAGAAAATCCGCAAGATCGAAGGCGTTGACCACATATATCATTACCTGCACGATCTGGACAAAGCCATAGGCGGCGGTTATGCACCGCTTATCGTCGATTGCCTCAATTGCGCACGCGGTTGCAATGGCGGGCCTGCGACTATTGCAAAAGACAAGCCTCTCGATTGGGTGGAGCATTCGATCGAGCAACGTAACATTGAAATGCAGCAGCGCTACAAAGAGTCCAAGGCCGAATTCGCTACAATCGGCGAAGCAATCGACAAATACTGGGAACCGGGGCTGTACGACCGCACGTACATTAACATGAGGGAGAATTATACAGTTAAGAAACCCAGCGCCAGAGAATTGGAAGATATTTATGCCCATATGCTCAAAGCAAACGAGCAGGATTACCTGAATTGCTCCGCTTGCGGATATGGTACATGCGAAGACATGGCAATCGCTATATTCAACGGGCTGAACAAAGTCCAGAATTGCCACCACTACCGCCTGCGCGAATTGGAGACCGTTTCGAACGTCATCGATCAGGAACTCAACAAAGCATTTACAAACCTGCTTCGCAGCAGCGAAGACCAGCAGCACTCCGTCGAGGAAATGTCCATTGCCATTAAGCAATACATCGGCACAGTGAAGGAAATGAAGAACATTATTCTCGAGCAAAACACAAGGGTTTCATCGACTTCGAGCGCAATGACCGAACTGACGACCAGCTTCGACCATATTTCGCAAACCGCCAATTTCGCTGCAAGCAAAACAAACGACAACGTACGCGCTGCCGAGGACGGACGCAAGAAAGTCGGGAAAGTACTCGAAAAGGTTGATGAAATCGATGACAGTATGCAGAGCATTAATACCGAGATTCACAACATACTTACGCTTACTGAAAAAATCGAGAAGATGCTCCGTTCCATCAACGACATTGCAAGCCAGACCAACCTGCTCGCGCTCAATGCGGCTGTCGAATCCGCCAGAGCCGGCATACACGGCAAAGGTTTTGCAATCGTGGCAAACGAAGTGAAAAATTTGGCTTCTCGCACATCGAACCTAACAAAAGAGATTGCCGAAGTCATCGACAATATCAAGAAAACTGTCGAAAATGCAGTTAACGTTACCGACAATGGCATCAAACTCTCGAAGGAAAGCCGCGGAGTGGCCGACCAAGCCGACCACAGCATCAACAAGATTCTGGGCATGATTAACGATATCAACGAAATGTTAGCGAATATTTCTGACATTACGAACGACCAAAACGTGGCCTCGAAGGACGTATTGAAAAACACTGAAGAGCTGACCGTGCTGGCCCAAGGGACAAGCGGCGCACTCAAGGATCAGGTGTCTGCAATCAACCAAATCATTATCTCATTCAAATCAGTTCGCGAAATAACCGAAAAGAACACTGAGATCGCTAATGAATTGGCAAGTGTATCGAACCACCTTAGTGAAACGCTCGAAAGAGTTGTCGATAAACATGTGGCATCGCTCTCGGAGAACAATTGAAAATTAAGGCAATAGCCTCAGTTCAATGAATCTGTTGAATAAAAACAAAAAGCCCCCGAAATTCGGAGGCTTTTTTGTTTGAGCTTAAAGCATCTAAATAGATTAGACCCAGCCACGAAGTTTGACTGCTTCGGCAACTCTCGAGATCGAGATCATGTATGCTGCATCGCGCATGTAAACGTTTTTCTGGCGAGCCAAGTCGCTTACAGCGTGGAATGCGTGTGTCATTTTCTCATCGAGTTTGGTGAGGACTTCTTCTTTTGTCCAGAAGTAGTTCATGTTGCACTGTACTTGTTCGAAGTACGAGCATGTTACGCCACCTGCGTTAGCAAGGAAGTCAGGAATGACGAAAATACCTTTTTGTTTGATAATTACGTCGGCTTCGGGTGTCGTGGGGCCGTTTGCGCCTTCAGCGATCAATTTAACCGAAGGTTTGATTTTCGGTGCTGTTTCGGCATTGATTTGGTTTTCGACTGCTGCGGGGACGAGGATGTCAACATCTTGTTCGATCCATGCGCCGCCGTCGAGGATTTCGTAACCAAGTTCTTTTGCTTTAACTTTGTCGATTTCGCCAAATTTGTTTGTGATTGACCACAATTCTTTGACGTCCATTCCGCTCAGTTTGCGGTATGTGTATGATTTTTGGTCTTTGGGATCCCAGCAAGATACTGCGACGGGTTTGCCACCGAGTTTCTGGTACATGTCGATAGCATATTGGCTAACGTTGCCAAAGCCTTGGAATGCGGCCGTTGTTTTCTTGGGGTCGATTCCGAGTTCTTTGAGTGCTTCGCGAACGCAATACATTACGCCGTAGCCGGTTGCTTCGGTTCTGCCGAGCGAGCCACCGAGGCCGAGGGGTTTGCCGGTGATGAATCCGGGGACTTTGTATCCGTTGATTTTCTCGAGTTCATCCATCATCCAAACCATGTGTTGGCCGCTTGTCATAACGTCAGGGGCGGGAACATCTTGGAGAGGTCCGACGTTGCGGGCAACTTGGCGCACCCAACCGCGGCAGATAAGCTCTTGTTCGCGAAGTGAGAGGTTGTGGGGATCGCAGATAACGCCACCCTTGCCACCGCCGAGGGGGATGTCAACTACTGCGGTTTTCCATGTCATCCACATCGAAAGTGCGCGCACTGTGTCGATTGTCTCGTGCGGATGGAAACGGATGCCGCCCTTTGCGGGACCGCGTGCGTCCGAGTGTTGGCAACGGAAACCACGGAACACTTTGTATGTGCCGTCGTCCATGCGAACGGGGATTTGGAAATGATATTCGCGATCGGGATTTCTTAAGAATTCGCGAGTTGCTTGATCTAATCCTAATTTTTCGGCAACAGCGTCAAATTGAGTTTGCGCCATTTTGAAGGGATTGAATGCTTCACTTGCCATAACGATTCTCCATTAAACAAATTTATTAAGGACAAATTACTATAAAACGTCCTGAAAATTAATTTCGCAAAAGACACCTTTTGCAAATGCAATTTATCGGAAAGTTATTGAAAAAAAAAGATATTTTTTATTTTTTTATCAAATTTACGTTTTATGTGTTAGTGCTTATATGTTGTGCTTCGGTGCGAATCCTTGGCAAGTGCGACTTTCGACGTCCCGCCCAACCATGCCATCGCTCATGTGTTTAGCAGATTCCAAGTACAGAATGATTCAGTTTGAGCGCTATCATTCGGAAAATGAAATTTTAACTCACGCTGGTTGGACATTTGTTTTTGCAAACCTTTGTATCTGAATTGATTTTTAAGTGTATATTATATATGAAATTCGTAAATTGCAATTGACGACTTTGAAAACTGGAAAAAATATTATGAAGGTCTTTATTAGCAAGGCGATTCTGTTTTTTTGTTTGGGCTTCGTGTCTGCCTTTGGTGCGAATGTCGAGATCACATCTACCGATCGCGGAGTTGCGTACTCACATTCGGGAATCGAATGCAGAACCACTGCTGGTGGCTTAAATCTTGTGAATGCCAACTGCTTTATTACACCTCTCGGCAGCAATGGATTATCGTTGGACGAAATTCGATTCGTCGTAGCTGTCCCGGCATCGTATCGCCCAGAGCCGGTTTCCGTTGAATTTCAAACTTCAACACTGTCTGAATCGGCTACCGAGGCAATTCGCGCAAATCATTCGAAGGGTACTGGGCAATCTTTCACACTGTTGGGGCGCACTCCTCAGTTGCGATTCGAGGAGCTGGGATCGAGGAGGGGAGTCCGACTTCTGCTTGCGAAAGTATTGCCGTACGCAATCGATAACGATGGCCGCCCTGTGCTGATTTCGAGCCTTTCGTTCCAATTGGATTTTGGTATTGCTATGCACTCTTCTGCGGCGCCTGGCAGTATTGCCGAATTGTTTGCCTCTTGCGAAAACATTTCTCAATTGCCACAGTTACTCCAATTGGCCGCTCGGAACGATAAAAAATCGGTTTCGCCCCAAGCCGCTTCGTTCAATCCTAAGGACACAGCTTGGTACGACGGCCGTTTGAATTATGCTAAGATAATCACTAAGCAAGACGGTATTGCATTCGCCACTGGCGATTCGATTATCGCGGCCCAGCCTGCATTTGCCGGTGCCGATTTGCGCCACTTGAGGCTGCTCTACCGCGGGAAAGAAGTGCCATTCGCCGCAGTGCCGGATTCTGCCAAGCTTTCGTCATCGACTAAGATTTACTTTCACGGTATTCATTGCCCATCGGATACTGCTTGGTTCGACTATTACACAGACGAAGCGGTTTATTTCCTCGAATTCAATGAGGATTCTGTTCGCATTCCGCTGAGGCATTTCCCGAGTGTTGGAATTGGCGACCTGACTAACGGCGTGCAAACCGCTGTGCATCGGGAGAAGGATGCTATTTATTTTCATTTAGACGATCCATACAATACAGAAACCAGCCCGGCAGAAAACTGGTACTGGCTTGGAATGGATCCATTAAGCAACCCTAATATTTACGATACAATTGATTTCCATCCGATGCATGGCCAGAATTACTTGCTTTCGGTCAGGCTCGGATCTTGGTATTGCGACAACGAAAATAGTCCCTATTCGCATCGATTGGGCTTCTATTTAAACGGCAACAAGGTTCTCGACACTCTTCTGCCGTTCAGGCCTCGGCACACCATTGAGTGCATACTGCCGGATTCACTTTTCAAAAACGGAACAAACTTTATAAAGTTGTCATCTCTCGGGCTGAAGGACGATACTGGAACAATTATCGCAACAGATGTCCTGGCTCTTGATTATTATGAAATCAAAGGCATGGCAGCCACGGCGACACGAAACGGCATATTCTTCGGCGATATTGACAAAAACAGTGAGCCAATTTCAGTAAATATAACCGGCGTCAGAGAGAATACTGCTTACGCAATCGATTCGCGAAATCTGTTTTTCGGTTCCTTCCCAACCCATGGCGACACTTTGGAGATCCATCTGCCATCGTCCGAATTCGGATATTCCATTATCGCATCAGGGCCGCAACTTATGGAGCGTGCTACTGTCCGGCGTGTGGCCAAAACTTTCCTCAGAAGCGAATCGATGACTGCCGATAATATTATTATATACCACGAGAATTTTTCCCAAGCTGCGAACAAATATAAAGAATATCACGACGCAAACGGCACAGCTACCGTGGCCATCAATATCGATGACATCTACAAAGAATACAGCTATGGCAAGAAAAATCCGTGGGCCATTCGATACTTCCTTCGCGACGTGCGTTCTCGGTGGGCCATGTTCCCCGAGTACCTTACTATTTTGGGCGGCGCCTGTAGCGACCCAAGAAAGGTCCTTCTGGGCACTTCGAATATTGATTACGTTCCTGCTTATGGAATGCCTTTGAGCGATTACTGGTATTCGTTGCTCGACGAAGACTCTGGATCGAACCTGTCTTCGATATTAATCGGGAGAATTCCCGCAAGGACCAACCAAGAGGCTGAGGACTACTTGACTAAATATATTTACGTGGACACTCTGAAGTCGCAAAACTGGGAAAACAATATGCTTTTTATTTCCGGTGGTTACGGCCCGGAGCAACGCACGCGCTTCCGTACTGTGCTAACGTCGGGCTACAACAGCATGATTGCCCGCGATTTATGCGCAGATTCAATCACATTCTCCAGGTACGACGACGAATCGTCTGAGTCCCAAGGGGCCATGATACGCGATGTAATCAACCAAGGAACAGGAATAATCATGTTCGTCGGCCATGGCTCGCCAAAATACATCGACAACGACGGTTGGCAGGTGCAGAGGCTCGGGAATACTGGCCGTTTTCCGCATTTGCTCACGGTTTCGTGCAACACTGCCGATTTCGCAATATCCAGCGGGCGTTGCCGAAACGACGAATATATTATGGACAAGAACCTTGGTTGCATTGGTACGATGGGATTCACATATTTGAGCCAAGTCAGTTCGGATTATCCGATTGCAAATAATTTCTTTTCGTTGCTTGCCGACAGGAAAAGAAAATCCTCAACTTACGCGGGACTGCTCAACGATCTGAAAGACAAATTGGGGCCGGAATACAAATACTACATCTCTATGATTCTCGCATATCTTGGGGATCCGCTTTCCAAAATCCGTTACGCCGAGACTGATTTATTCTTTCCCACCAATACTGTTCGCGCCTCGAACCATACGAACCAAACCGACCTTTCGGAGTTCGATTCGACGGCATTCGTAGATTTCGATATTACAAATCTGGGCTTCCGGCCCAATGCCCGATTCCGAGTGATGGCAATTCGCCGCACCGAAGCAGTAACCGACACATTATATATTTATCCCGAAATGGGCTGCCATTCTGCTTCGCTGAGTTTTCCTTTTCCCATCAGAGACATGAAGGGCCGGCACTATCTGACGATTGTCATCGATCCGGATTCCTTAGTACCGGATAAAGACCGCAGTAATAACAAGCTGAACACATTCTTCGATGTATTGCCCATGGGCATACTAATGCTCGACCCGATTAGTAATTTGGATGTGGACCCCGATCGGCCCATAATAAACTATATTAGGCCCAATCCAACCGATACAAATAGTACAAAGATAATAATTACTAATGCCCTAACTGGCGATACTGTTATTACTTCGTCCCAGGGCGAAATTTCTAACCATGAACTCTTCAGCTCGTGGTCCTTACTGAAAAGGCTATCGACCGATTCGCTCTATTATCTGGATGCTTATAGCTCCGGCGGCACGGCAATCGAAAAACATACTCTACATATGCCATTCCATGTCGGAAAGCAATTTTCGTCTCAATACGCCAATTGGAAGAGCTTCTCGGCGGACCTTGCAAACAATTCTCACGAGAATTTGATGACGGACGGGAACCACAATTTGATTTTCGATACCATACGCGCACCCTTCTCGATTACAGCCGCCGCATGGGATGCCGATTCGAATTGCCACAGATTGGAAATTGTTTACCGAAACAAGACTCTTGTCGAAATTTCGCACGAGGGCGCCAGGCCTCGCGGTTTCAATATTATCACGATCGACGGGCGGACCTTGGAGGCGAAGAAATATGTAAGATTCGACACTTGGGGGGACGACTTAGCGCCCGAGAATGACTCCACTGCTATCAGATTGGTGGCCTACCTGCGCGACTCCATTTCCCGAGATGATTATATGTTTATCGGGACATGCGACGAATCCTTCCGCCTAACGTTAGTGGACAAGAATTTGCATCGTAGCGGCTCCATAGACACACTGAAAACAGTCCTTGCCGCTTATGGCCTTAGGGATGTCGATTCATTAGGATTCAAGGCCACAGTGGCCATGGTGGGCAAGTGGAATGCAGCACAGGGAGAATTGCCTCAGTACGTCGAGAAAAACTTTGGCAAAGTGGCCAGGATTCAAGGTATGCTGAAAACGCCAATGATGAACGCAAAAATCATTTCGAAGATTATTGGGCCGGCCCAATCGTGGAAGGACTTCTCCATGATCGGCGATCTGGACGACCCGCTCCTCGAAAAAAGAATCGTGATTAAGGGCCTGGACAAGGATAAACTCAATCCCGTTATTCTTGTAAATGAAATAAATACTCTTTCGGTTCCATTGGATTTAGTCCAAGGGAAAGATTTCCCATTCATACAGGCAGAAATTGAATTATCTAAAGCATCAGATTCGGCCCGCGCTGCGGTGAGCGCTCTCGATTGCCAATACGTCTATTCGCCCGAATCGGCAATTTCAGCTAAGCTGTCCGGTTTCGTTTCCGATACGGTGATGAAAGGCGATACAGCAACCATCAAACTCCAGATTTGGAATATTGCACGCAGGGCTTCGTTCGAACCACTGTCAACACAATTGGCTCTCGTCTCCGGGAACGTTACGCATTTTAAGGTGATTTCTTCAATCCAAAAGCTGCCTGCGCTGTCGTATCTTTCCTATGAGAGAACGATACCAACTGATTTTCTTTTAGGGAATTATAGCTTACAGGTGCACACAGACTCTCCGGCAGATGAGACCGAACTCTACCTGTTCAATAACTACCTAAGCCTGCCCCTGTATGTGGCTAATGATACGGAAAAACCGAAATTGAAACTGATGATTAACGGCAAGGAAGTGGCCGATGGCGATTTCGTGCCGAAATACGCAACCGCGCGGGTGGAACTCCGCGACAACTCGGCAATTCCCGTGAACAAAGACGAAGCCGTTTCGATTCGACTGAATGGATATATTCTTTCCGACTCGAACACTGACAGCTGGGCCGTTAAAGATTACGGGCACTCTCGGCCACTGAAATATGAAGTCGGTTTCTCCAAGATGTTCAGCGTGAATGATAACATCATAGAAGTTGTGGGGATCGATGCGGCAGGCAACTCGGACACACTGACAATGAGGTTGTGGGTGTCTCGCGATGCTTCGTTTGCCGAAGTTGAGGCCTATCCCAATCCTACGCCTGGCGATTGTTCGTTTGAATTCGACCTGAAAACTCCCGACGCCGAAGGTGACTGCAATATTGAAATCTTCGATATGATGGGCAAGAAAGTGCGCACAATCGATGCCGCAGCAGTGTTGGGACATAACAAGGTTGTATTCGATGGTATGGATTCTGACGGCAACCTGATTCCGCAAGGATTCTATCAATATCGCTTGAATTTGGTTGGCCGATGGGCCGAACCCGTAATTGGTAAGCTGATCGTCGTGAGGTAAATATAGGTAGCAATCGTTTTTGCTTTTTGAATGGAATTTGAAGAATGGAATTGAAGAAGGCTTTATATATATTTCAGAAATACTATCCGTGGGACGTTCGCGCCGAAAAGGTGATGACTTCGCTGGCCAAAGCCGGCTACGAAGTTAGAGTGCTCTGCCGGACAAATGGCGAAAATGATTCGGAATTGCGTTTGTTGGATCATTGCAGCGCAAGGTCGGTTGGTAGCGGAATCAGGTTTCCGCTATCGCTCCCGATACCGAAGAATCCTGTCTGGAAGCGCGCAATCGAACGCGAAATCGAAGAGTTCCGGCCGGACGTCGTCATCCCACGCGAGATTATGCTTGCCGAAGATGCAGCCCAAGCTGCCCATAAACGAGGAATACCTGTGGTAATGGATATGGCAGAAAACTATCCGTCGGCAATGAAGAATTTCGTTAAGTATTCAAAAGGGTTTGTAAATCGATTGCTGGTTCACCGATTGGACGTCCCGGAGTGGGTCGAGAAAAGAGCCGTTCGGGTGATGGACGGGATTTTCGTCGTCTGCGATGAACAAATCGAAAGGCTTGGGCAAAGTTTCGGCTTCCCCGAATCGCGGATGGCAGTTGTGCACAACACTCCGCCAATCAGTTTTTTGAAGGATCCAATACAAAGGGAATCAAACCACGTAATCACTTTTGGGCACCACGGCTTTCTCTCCGGCGATAAAAGAATCGACAGCCTGGTGGCGGGATTCTTGATTGCTGCCGAGTCGGACCCGGACATTCGTTTGCTCGTGGCCGGTGGGGGAGAGCTGCTCGAGGAGTATCGGGCAATTGTCTCGAAAAGCCGTTTTGCCGACCGTATTGAATTCACCGGCTCTTATGATTTCGCTCGGTTGCCTGAAGTATTGGCCAGGATGGACGTTGGCGTTATACCATACCCGGATACGGACTTCAATCGTTACACAATTCACAACAAGATATTCGATTATTTTGCGGCATCGATGCCCGTTTTGGTCAGCGACGTCAGGCCGCTACGTCGGATTGTCGGCGAAACTCAGGCAGGAATCGTCGGAGATTTCCCTTCGGCCGAATCCGCGGCGCGATCGCTTCTTGGCTGGCGCGAAAAGTTTACACCTGAAATGCAAAAACGCGCCCGCAGCGCATTCGCGGCAAAGTATAATTGGGTACAGGATTCGGAAGTGCTTGTCAGGTTCGTTAATGGATTGCTGAAGTAATCAGGTTCTTTGTCTTAGTATTATATCATTTCCTGCTTGAATTCTGTCATTTCCGCGTAGTCGGGAATCTCCTCTTACTTCAATTAGTTACTTGGGGCAAAGTGAATTAGTAGAGCATGGTTCGTTCCCGATAAAACAGGACTTAATTGGCAGACGATAAATTTCTGTAGAATTCATGGCTGCGCGGCAACGTGAACCGGAAGGAAGTGCCGATGCCGGGCTGGCTTTCGCAGATGATTCGGCCGCCATGGATACCTGTAAATTCTTTGCATAGGATTAGTCCGAGACCGGTTCCTTTTTCTGTCGAGTTATTAATCGAGATGTGCGAAACATCGATCCTGAAGAGCTTGCCAATATCCTCTTCGGAAATACCTATACCCGTGTCGGTTACTGATATTTCCAAGAAATCGCCGACTTCGCGAGAGGAAATGGTGATAGAATTATCTTTCGATTCGTCCTCTTGGATGAACTTGACAGCATTGTTCAGCAGATTCCGAAGGATTGTTTTGAGCATGTGTATGTCTGCGCACAAATACGTATCGGGCGGCACTTCGGAGACGAGCCGAATGTGCTTTTTCGCTGCGCTTATTTGGTAGAGGTTGAATTTATTCATGACGATGTAGTGCAGGTCCGCCATTTGCGGATTGAATTCAATTCTGCCGGTTTGCGTGCGAGACCATTCCAACAGGTTTTCGAGCAATGCGAAAAGCCGGAGGCTGGTTTTGTGCATTTCGGATGTGATTTTCGTAATCTCGTTCAAAGACATTTCTTGAATGTCTTTCGTCAAGATCTCGGCCAGGCCGATGAAGCCGCTGAACGGCCCGCGGAGGTCGTGGGCAATGATATTCAAGAATTTATCCTTGGACTTGATTGCTTCTCGCAATTGCCTTTCGCCCACTTGGAGCGCTTCGATGACTTCGCGCCTTTCCAGCGCGCCGTCGATGATGAACGAGGCTGTGCGAATAGAATCAATTTCGGCATCTGTCCAATTGCGTTCGCGTGTGCAGTCGTCGAAACCAATGTAGCCCCAAAGATTGCCGCGAGTCCTGATTTCTGTCGTAAGGATTGATTTGATTCCTTTGTCGGCGAAGAGGATTTGGAACTGTTTGGGGAATTCATTTATTGATCCGAAAACAGTTGGTTCGTCTTCGTAATGCCTAAGGAATTGGCTGAAACGTTGTTTCTTTGTCAGGTCATCTATTTCGCCAGATGGTACGTTTCTTGATTTGAATCCCGGGCGTATCCATTCGCAGCTAAGTTGGAATTCGCTATTGGAATGATTATTTGCGAGCCTGTAAATGAACGCCCTGTCCGAATTGGAGGCCTCGCCGAGCAGTCGCAAAACGTTTGCAATGGATTGGCCGAAATCGGATGATTTCATTAGCAGTTCGGCAGCGATGGCCACCGCTTGGAGGATCCGGTTCCGGCTGTCGAGGTTGGTCTCTTGCAGCTTCCGTTCGCTGATGTCTTGCATGGTAACAATCATGCCGGTGTACTTTTTCCCATCGGTGAGGGGAATTAGCCAACCGTTATAGAAAGCAATATTTTGTGTTTGTTTTATTAGGAATTCTTCGTCAAAATATGTAGGGATTAATTGTTTCTTTACATCGTCAAAGATATTAATAAACTCTGATTCCAAATATCGATGGAATATTGCTTTCAGATTGTTGCCTATCATCGCATCCCTGCTCAATGAAGACATTCTTTCGAGCGCACTGTTCACGTACGTGTAGTTGTCGTTGGCATCGAACACCATGATCCCGTCATTAACTTTTTCGACGATGGTTTCGTAGAATTCTTTGAGCGCAATAATTTGGGATTCTAATAATTTGCTCTGAGTTATATCGTTCAAAATGGAATGGGTCTGTTTGAAAACGCCATTAGCGTCCCGCCCGACTTTGCCGTTGAAGGATACAATAATACTCGAGTTGTCTTTTTTTCGCATAACCAACTCTACGTTTGTCGTCTCGCCCGATTCCAGGAAACTTTTGAATATTGCAGGGAATTTGGCCTTTTCTTCGTCGCAGAGGAGCTCGGTGAAGTGGTGTCCGATGACTTCTTCGGCCCGGTACCCCAACAAATCCAACCAAGCAGAATTGACATCGAGGAAGTATCCTTTTTCGTCGAGGCTTTGGTAGCCAAGCGGGGCATTTTCGAAAAGCATACGGAATCGTTTTTCGCTGTCCTTCAGGGCTGTTTCGGCGAGCCGCTTTTCTGTGATATTTTCCATGATTCCGTCAATGTATTCCAATTCGCCTGAACCGTTGAAAACCGGGTGGCCATGATCAAACAGCCAAAGTTCTTTTCCCGTTTTGGTGACGAGGCGGATTTCTTGCGAAACGTCTCCGCTCGATGGCGAGAATTGTTTCAAGAATTCGAATCGCTCGTTCTTGAAGGCATAGGTTTCAAATACATCGATCGAATAAAGATCTTCTGATGAATTGTAGCCAAGCATTTTTGCGACTGCATTGTTCGCGAAAAGAATCTTCCCTTGCGGAGTCGTCCGATATACTCCAACGGGCAGTGTATTGGTGAGGTTCCGATATTTTTCTTCGCTATCCCTGAGGGCCAATGCAATATGCTTCTGCTCGGTAATATCTTCAATTTGCGAAATAATGTACAGAGGTTGGAGCGAATCGCTGCGGACTATTGTCATTGTGGCATTCACCCAAATTGTACGACCGTCGGAGCGTTTGAAGCGTTGTTCCAATTTTATAAATTCAGATTTGCCTTTGATCAAATCTTCGATTGCGGCGGTGGTCGTTTCGATGTCTTCGTGGTGCGTGATAAAATCAGAATTCATCGACAGAATTTCGTCTTCGGGGTACATCAGCATCGAACAGAAAGCCTGATTCACCCGATAGAACCGCCCGCCCAAGTACGATATTGTCATGCCGATAGCAGACTTCTCGAAGATGTTTCGCATCATTTCTTCGCTACGGCTGAGCGCTTCTTCGGCTTTGCGCAAGTTTTCGACGTTGACAAGCACACCGCGCAGTCCGATGGGCTTATTTTTTTGTTCGATCACGTTCGTCATGACTACGCCCGGGAAAGAGGAGCCATCGGCACGCTTGAAATCGAACTCTGATGATTTGTTGCTTAGTTTGGAGAAACGGCGCACGAAGGCATCTTCAATGTCTTCATTTGGCAATGGGACGATAAAATCGCGTATGTTTAGCCCAGATTCTACAATGCTTGGTTGGAATCCAAATTCGCGGAAGCCTTCATTGTTGCAATAAGTAACGTTGGCCTGCATATCAGTTTCGAAAACGATAAGAGGCAACATTTCAGCAAATTCGCTAAAACGCAATTCGCTGCGGTTCAGTGCTTCTTCTGTTTTTTTCGATTTAGTGATATCTACGGCAATAACGAGGAGGCCGCTAATATTGCCGAACTTGTCCCTGAGGGGGATTTTGTCGGTTTGTACCCATTTACCGACACCGCTGGATGTCGTTAGATGCTCAATGATATTGTATTTCGGCCGGCCGGTGTTCATCACTTCGAGGTCGTCTGTGTAGTATTTTTCGGATTCCAGCGGGAGAATCTCATGTGCATTGCGGCCTTCGATTCTGTCTTTTGGCAGTCCAATCAGGTCTGCTGCTTGTTGGTTGACTCGGATGAAATTATTCTGCGAGTCCTTGTACCAAAGGGTGGCCGGAATGGATTCAAAAATCAGTTCCAATTCTTCGGAAACTGATATTATTTTCTCTTGGTTCGCCCTTTTCTCGGTAACGTCGGTTGCAAAGACTGCAATTCGGCTAACCTTCCCCTTGTCATCGAAAATTGGTATCTTGTCGGAAACCAACCAGACGAGGTCGCCGTGATAGTTCTGAAAGCATTCCGAAATGCCATAGATGGCTTCGCCAGAATTAATAACCTGAAGGTCTTCTTTGTAATACTGAAGGTGCTTGGCAGGGAAGAGTAATGACGCATTTTTTCCTTCGATGTCTTCGCGTTGCAGTCCAATCAGTTTAGCAGCGGCATTGTTGACGCTGATGTAATTGTTCAGTGTGTCTTTGTACCAAATCGGGTTGGGATTGGAATTGAAAATAATGTCGGCATCGTTTGATTGTGGAGAAGTGCTTTCTGATTGGCAAAGGAGAGATTTTTTCGTAACGGTGCAGAGAGCAGTTTCCGAATCGTTCAGAATCGTGATAGCGATTTCGATGATGTGTTCGGTGCCGCGCTTGTCGACAATTTTTAGCGAATTTGAATTGCTTGAGACTTTGCAAGATATTGCATCTGAAATCGATTTCCGGAATTTTTTTATGAAAGTATGGTGGACGATTGTTTCGATTGCTTTGCCCAGAATGTCTTCTTCGGAATAGCCGGTATGCAGCAAAAACCTGCGGTTGCTGTTCTCGATTGTAAAGTCAGAAAGATTCACGGTAAAAGAGCAGTCTTCAGTTTTTTTAAATAGCTCTTTGTATTTATTCAACTCATTTTGCAACAAATCTATATGCGATTCTGTAGCATTCTTATGGGCCGTTTTTTTTATTTTATCCGTTACTGCCTTGTCTTTCTCAGGTGTATTTCGAATCCTGGAAGCCATAACGATTTTTCAATAGAATTGGTTTGGAACATAAATCAAAATATAAATTACGAAACTTTTCCTGAAATCAAAAACGAAAATTAATAAATATGATTTAATAAATTTATTAAATTCAATGCTATGCCGAACGAATCGGGACGTCTCGATTCTTAGAAAAATGATGTTATTATTGACGGGAACAGGCCCAGCGCTATGAGCGCTAAGCAAGAAATCCATAGCAATGGTTTAATTCCGCGAGTGTCCGCTTCGGGCGGATTGTCCGGTTTGGTTTGGAAGTACATTTTGATGATTAACCCAATATAGAAATACATTGAAATCATCGTCGCAACGACTGCGGCCACCGTCAGCCAAACCATATTTGATTTCACAGCTGCCGCGAAAAGGTAGTATTTCCCGAGGAAACCGGCAAACGGCGGCAGTCCGGCCAGAGAGAACATGAAAACAGACATCATTGCTGCCAGTAGCGGTTGCGATTGCGAAAGTCCCGCGTAATCATCCAAATTCATCATTTCGCCATTCTTCTCGATGGACGAAACCACTGCGAAGGCACCGAATTGCATGAATAAATATGCTGCCGAATAGAAACCGATGGCGGAGAATCCCATCGGCGTCCCGGCGGCGATTCCCATAAGCAAATAGCCTGCGTGCGCAATCGAGGAATAGGCCAGCATTCTCTTGACGTTGGTTTGTACCAAAGCAGAAATATTGCCGACGAACATCGTCAGCACAGCAACCAAGGCAACAATGAAGTTGTAATTCCAGAAGTATTTCGTTGCTTCGGAATTCTGCATTGCCCCGGCCAACATAGATTTTGAAACAATTATGAAAGCCGCAGCCGCTGCGATTTTTCCGGCCGTGCTCATGAATCCGGTAACGACCGTTGGAGCGCCTTCGTAAACGTCCGGCGCCCATTGGTGGAAGGGGAACGCTGCGATTTTGAAAGATAATCCGACAATTAGCAAGCCCATACCAATAAGCAAATAAAGTGGTGTGTACGCGCCGATAGCAATAGCCGACGAAATACCGTTGAACGAAATATGGCCTGTCGAACCGTATATCATTGCCATGCCGTAGAGCAGGAATCCAGTGGCGAAAGAGCCAAGAAGGAAATATTTAACGGCAGATTCGACCGATTTCTCGCGTTTGCGGAAAAAGCCGGACAATACGTAGAATGAGATTGTCATTAATTCAATACCGATGAAAAGAACCAAAAGGCTGTTCGAGTGCGCGATTAGCATCATACCGACAATTGAGAAAACCATCATCGAATAGAACTCGCCATATTCGGCATATTCTCGCCGCAAGTATTGCTTTGCGCTGAGCGCGGTAAGGATTCCGGCAGAAATGAATAAAACATCGAAAAATGCAGAAATCCCGCCGAAAGTAATCTGTCCTTTCGTAACCAGATCCGTGTGCATCAATAGCGCAATGTCTTGGTCTGGCACGGTCGCAGTGGCCAAGGCAGCCGCGCCGGTTGCGCCGAGGATGATCAAGGTCAAAAAGTGGTTCAGTGTCCTGTTCTTGAAATAAGCATCAACGAGGATTAATACAATCGATAGCGATGATATTAAAATTAGTGGCGATGCGAGAATTATTTCTTGGTTCATATATCTGTCCTGTGTAGTCTTATGTCTTTATTAATGAACTATTTACTTCTGATTAGTTCAGTGCCCGGGAATGGCAATTCAGCGTTTTTATTCTTTTGGTAATGAATTCTATTGACAAGCGAGCGGGTGGACTGCTCCGAAAGGTTCAGAAACGTATTAGGATTAAGACCAATCCACACAATAAACAATACAATTGGGATCATCATGCTCCATTCGCGTGGCGAGAGGTCCGAAAGGTGGTGGTTCTTTGGATTGTCGTTCGTGCCGAACATAACCCTACCAAACATCCACAGCAAATAAACCGCTGCAAAAATGACACCTGTCGCCGCTGTTATCGTGAAAGCTTTCGAGCCGAGAGCCTCGGAATTGAACGCTCCGAGCATGGTGAGGAACTCGCCCACGAAGCCGTTCAAGCCCGGCAAGCCGACAGAAGCGAGCATCGCTATAGCAAAGAATACAGAGTAGGCGGGCATCACTCGGGCCAGGCCTCCAAATTCGGATATTTCGCGAGTGTGGCGGCGTTCGTAGATCACTCCGACGGCAAGGAAGAGCATCCCCGTCGAAAGGCCGTGGTTCACCATTTGTATTGTGGCCCCTTGGATACCTTCGGCCGTCAAAGAGAAAATTCCCAAGACGACAAAACCCAAGTGCGAAACAGAGCTGTATGCCACCAGTTTCTTCACGTCTGTTTGAACCATGGAAACGAGCGCTCCATAGACGATTCCGATCACTGCCAGCCATCCGATATACGGAGCGAACATCCACGAGGCTTCGGGGAATAGATCAATATTGAACCTGAGCAGTCCATAGGTGCCCATTTTCAATAATACTGCCGCCAGGATGACCGACCCGGGAGTCGGGGCCTCCGTGTGTGCCGATGGCAACCATGTGTGCAATGGGAAAAGCGGAACCTTGATGCAAAACGATAGAGCGAAAGCGAGGAACAGCCACTTCTGCGTGCCGATAGGGATGGGAGACGAAAAGATTGTGTTGCGAATCAAGACGAAATCCGACGTGAAACCATTCGGAAGGCCCGAAGCCGCTCCGGCCCAACTGCCCAACCAGACAATTGCCACGAGCATCAGCAAAGATCCGACCACCGTGAAAATAAAGAATTTGACAGTGGCATAGATTCTGTTTTCGCCGCCCCAGATACCAATAATGAAATACATCGGTATGAGTATGATTTCCCAAAAAATGTAGAAAAGGACTAAGTCCAAAGAAATGAATACGCCGATCATTGCAGTTTCGAGCAGCATCAGCAGCGAATAATACTCCTTGTGGCGCTTGCTAATCGAACCAAACGACGACAATACCGCAATCGGTATAATGAAAGTCGTTAGCAAGACGAGTAGCAAAGACATACCATCGATTCCAGTACGGAAAGCAATATTGAATTCCGGAAAGAATGTTGATTCACTAAAGAATTGGAACCCAGGGTCGGCAGGATTGAAATCAACCAGCAGGAAAAGAGAAACAATAAAAGTGGCAATAGACGACGCCAGAGCCAAATTCTTTATCAGGCCTATTGAATTACGGTTAATTGCAAGTATTGCCCCGAAGGCCACGAGCGGAAGAATTAACGTAATATGTAATGTAGTCATAATTCTAATTATTTATTTGTTACAAAGAGAGTAATAATGCAATTATGGCGACGATGCCGGCAGTCATAATAACGGCATAGTTCTGTGCAACGCCGCTCTGGATTCGCCTAATAATCTGCCCGGCGCCCTGCGTCGATTTTGCAATCGTATGTACAAGCCCATCGATTATTCCGACATCGAAGAACTTCCAAAGGAACGAATGCGAGAGTTTATATATGGGATCAATTATTACTGCGAAGTAAAACTCGTCGAGTTTGTATTTGCCGAGCAAAAGTCTATAAATAGGATTGAATGATTTCGCAAGGCGCCGTGGCGAATTCCATTGCGGGTCTGAGTACCATTTCTTGGCAATTAGTATTGCCGAAATTGCTGCAATCACCGAAATTCCCATCAGCAAGTATTCCATTATCAATGAATGCTCGTGTGGAGTATGATTGA
Source organism: uncultured Hyphomicrobiales bacterium (assembly GCA_964610885.1). Taxonomy (GTDB): domain Bacteria; phylum Bacteroidota; class Ignavibacteria; order Kapaibacteriales; family UBA2268; genus CAZSWR01. The sequence continues at coordinate 86,641 of CAZSWR010000002.1, forward strand.
ATTTGATTATTTCGTTAGCATTAGCGAAGACAGGGCCGAGCCAAGACTCGAGCAGATTGGTGTGTTCGCCCATGAATCCGCCCAATGCGTGCGGGAGGCCAACGAAGCCACCGATGGCGGAAAGGACTGCAAGCACAACCAGCGGGACAGTCATAACTTTCGGGGACTCATGGGGTTTCGCGTGCGAGGCGGCAAACCTTTCTGTGCCGTAGAAAGTCAAGTACAGCAGACGGAACATATAGAAAGCCGTCATGAAAGCAGTCAGTAGCAGAATGATCCACAACCATGGCGAGCCATTCGAGTACGTCATCCACAGGATTTCATCCTTGGAAAAGAATCCGCTGAAGAATGGGATGCCGGATATGGCAAGTGTGGCCACAAGGAAAGTCCAATGCGTCGTCGGCATATAGCGTTTCAGGTTGCCCATCTTTTTGATGTTTTGTTCTTCGTGCATTCCGTGGATCACCGAACCGGCGGCCAAGAACAGAAGGCCTTTGAAGAAAGCGTGCGTCATCACATGGAACACGCCGGCAGTGAAGGCGCCGACGCCCAGAGCAGCGAACATGAATCCAAGCTGCGAAACGGTGGAATATGCTAATACTTTTTTAATATCGTTTTGCACCAAACCGACCGTTGCCGCAAAAAAAGCCGTTAGTATTCCAATGATTGCCACCACGTTCATTGTTGTCGGCGAAAGAGCGAAGAGTGTTGCATTCCTTGCGATAAGGAAAATACCGGCTGTAACCATGGTTGCTGCGTGAATCAGTGCAGAAACCGGCGTGGGGCCGGCCATTGCGTCGGGCAGCCAAACGGCCAATGGGATCTGGGCGGATTTACCGGTGCAGCCCAAGAACATAAGCAAAGTGATAGCCGTAACCGAAGCGCCGGCGTAGAGAGTCGATGCGTTTTGGTTTGCCATTTCTGCAATGGTAGTGTATTCGAGCGAGCCGAATAAGCTGAATACGAGGAACATCGCGATAATGAATCCGAAATCTCCGATTCTGTTCACGATGAATGCTTTATTTGCTGCGTCGCCAGTCCAGCGGATTCGTGTGCCCTCGAATTTGCGGTCGTACCAGAATCCGATAAGCAGATACGAGCAAAGACCCACGCCCTCCCAACCGAGGAAAGTCAGCAGAAAGTTCGACGCCAAGACCAAATTTAGCATCATGAATATAAACAAATTCAAATACGCGAAGAATCGATAGTAGCTTCTGTCTCCGTGCATATATCCCATAGAATACAAGTGTATGAGGAAGCCGACGCCGGTAATAATCAGTGCAAAAGTAATCGATAGCTGATCCACCTGATAAGACACATTAACGGAGAAATTCCCGGCCGATATCCAATTAAAAACAGATACTTCCCGCGGCGAAGCGATACCGTTTAGTATGTCGATGAGCAGCTTCAATGATAGCAGAAATGACAAGCCAACAGCCGAAGAGGCAATGCTGCCGATCAGTTTTTCACTTTTTAAGTATTTACCCCCGAGGCCCAGAGCCAGGAAGCCAAGTAGCGGCAATAGAGGTATGAAGGTTGAGTAATCGATCATATATTTTCCATCAAATCTTTTCAATTTGCACCACCGTATGCACGAAGCAAACGAAGGATTGTTTTAAAAAACGATAGAGACAAGAAAATGTTTTATGCGCAGCTAAAAAATGAATAATGATTTATTATATTTTTTTTTATTTTTTTTGTAACCAATGCGAATTGCGCTGTGTCTTTATTAGCGAACATAGGCTCGTTCTTTATATACATGTTCAAGTATTGTTTTGCAGTAAGTGAGTCGGTATTCTGCATTGTAAAGTGCGGAATACCGGTTCATGTTAATGAAAGCCATTTGCCGGTTCATGTTAATGAAAGCCATTTGGGGATAAATTTAATTTGTAATTTCGCCG
>CAZSWR010000002.1:88641-123843 GCA_964610885.1 uncultured Hyphomicrobiales bacterium
CCGGTTCATGTTAATGAAAGCCATTTGGGGATAAATTTAATTTGTAATTTCGCCGAAATGATATTATGTTTGTTATTTGTATGAAGAAGAATAGATTGAAATAATTGTATTTTTATAACCGTATAAGGTGCAAAATGAAAAAATTTTTCCTGTTTCTTATCGCAGCAGCGATGGTTCCTGGTTTAGCTTTTGGGCAGGCAACCAAAGCGCAGAACCCAGTGAAGGGGCCGTCCATTCCCAAGCATTTACAGAAAGTTACCGAGTCCCACAATATTGATGCTCCGACTCGCGATCTTCCTACGTCGAGAACTCTTAAACTGCCTGTCGAAAAAAAAGGTGGCATTTTCCACGAAGCATTGGTTAGAAATGGCCGTATTCCCGCTTATGCTACCAACGAACACTTCTTGGAAAAAAGTGCTTACAAAGCTGCATACGATCCCTATACAAATGGACTTTTCTTCGCTTATTCATTGTACACAAATGAAACTCCTGGCGATGAAACAACTCCTCTTAAAGCTCAGATTTGGATTTACAAATCATTCGACAGAGGTACTACATGGGAAACCGTGCCTCTTAGAATTACCTCGGATGATAACAAGTACTATATGTGCCCCACACTCGAAATTGCTAACCCATACAAGACAAAGAACCCTGACAGCTTGTTCATTATTGTCAATACATACTCATTTGATTTAACATCATACCTCTATACAGGTTGCTCCTCATTCAGATTGTTCAAAGGTGAAGTTCAAAGCTATACTCTTTTTGAATCTTTGATTCCTCAAGCAACTTGGAGATTGGCCAAACCTTTGGCAGCCACAAAAATGAATGCCGGTGTCCCCACAATGAACGTTGTTTCATACGGAAGCCCTGCACCATTTTCGCAAGATGTTAAAACATTCTTGTATTGCACAATTCTTGACAGAACTTTGAATAATGGTACAGTTCTCGCCCCGGCCCCTGAAAATGTATTGCCTGAACAATGGGCACTCTCCAATTTCAGACCAGACCCGATTGATGTTGCTACTGGTAGCACTGCTTGGAGCCCCATGAATGGCGCTTGCGATAACGAAGGTACACCTTATGTTATGCTTTACAACTATGATGTTAACTCGCCCAACGCACAACGTACACCTGCTGTATCGAAGAGCACGGACCTTGGCGAAAGCTGGAGCGACCTGGAATGGTTCCCCTATACATCATTGCTTACATCGATGAAAGCATATGACAATGACATCACTGTTGTTGCCGATAACTATTTCTGGTGGGCATATGAAGGAACAGATATGATTGCATTAGGTCCCGATCAACTCTCAGTTGTAAGGCCTATCTGGTTGAAATACAATTTTATGAACGAAGAAAACGCAGCCGATTCAACATACAATTTGGCATTAGTTGAATACAAAAAAGATGGTAACGTCTGGAGTGCAAATCCTATTACTTCAATCAAACGTACCGAATTGGATGACGAGACAAAATTCCATTTCGTGGGTCCCGATTGGGCTTTTAGACCAGTGGACGAAACCGAATGGAATGGCTCACAATCATATCTCATTAGAGGTAAAAATGCTGAAGAATTGCCAATCGACGAAATGTTGACAGCTGGAAGAAATCATGAGATCCAAGTTTCTAAAACACCTAATGGCGACCTCGTTGCTAAATGGGTTGATTTCACTGGCTACGATCTTGAAAAAGATATTTATCGTTTCTCGCATGAAAACCTTCTCAATACCGAGCAATACATTGATTCATTGCTGAAAACTGATGTTTACATGGCATACCGCAAAGCTGGCAGTAACACATGGAGCACTCCAATCAGAATCTTTGGAAATAATGTACCCAACATGAGAAACTTCTCTGACTATTATCCCAAAAAAGGTACTTATATCCCCAGAATCGTTCCTTCGCTCAATGAAATTCCTCTGTTCGATTTAGTTGTGGATACCACATATGACGTCGATCGCCAGAATTATTCGCTCGCTCTCCAAGAGCTTGGCGCTGATGGCGAAACCGGCCACATGATTGCTTGCCACAAAGTTGCTCTCGATTCGACATGGAATCCGGATCCTGTCGAAACTCCTTCGATCGAGCTTCAATCTACAATTGGCGAAATCTATCCGAACCCCACGAAAGACAAAATCGAATTCTCGTTCACACTTACACGCCCCGCTTTCGTTAATATCGAAATCTTCAACTCGGTTGGCGAAAAGGTCGCTCTCGTGCACAATGGCACAGTAAACTACCTTGCAAACGCAGTTTCGTTCAACGGCGTTAAAGACTTCCCGTCGGGCGTTTACTATTGCATCGTTACTATCGATGGCCAGAAAACAACAAGAAAATTCACAGTCGCCAGATAATAACAAAATCTCACAAAAAAAAGGCCGCTTCCTCGAAGTGGCCTTTTTTTTGTTCTCTAAAGTATGATTATCACGATAGCGCAGTTTTCATAATACTCTCTTCGGCTTCGGCAAAGGTTATTTCTCTCTTCGCTGATTCCGATAAAGTAATACTGTGAGTGCGTGTGTATTCGCGCAATTCTTCCCTCATGCCCTCATTGGGCAATACAACAAGCTCCGAAAGCAATTCGTGGCCTTGGCCCAAGAGGATCGATCCGTGCTGGAGCAAGACGCTTCCGATCAGCCTCTGCGCGCTGCCAACGGCTTTGCGGCCCTGTTCCGAGATCTCATACCGGGCTGCGCTGGCAAAGCATGAAGTGCTAAGAGCAGATCGCTTGTAGAACTCGCGGAAGTCCGGTTGCGATTTCTCGAATTCCATATTCGTGCACCCCAAGGCCTGAAGGCTCCGAAGCAACACAACATGCAATTCACGATAAACGTCGTGGACAGACATACCCTCGGGAAGTGGGAGCACTGCTGAATATGTAATCTCGTCGGCATGGAGGACCGCTCGGCCACCTGTGGGTCGGCGGACCAAATCCACTCCGTGCTCGCGGCATTTCTCCATCGAAATATCTGATTCCTTTTGGTGCGCGCCGAGCGAAACGGCCCAAGGCTCCCAACCGTACAGCCTGAACATGGGAAGCGCTTGGCCGGATTGGACTGCACGAGTGCGATCCATGTCGAAATCCATGTTGAATTGGCCGGTAGAGTGCCCGTTCGTGATTAATTCATACTTGCCTCCGAATACATCGGCCAACGCGCCAGTCTCGATTATTTGTGTTTTGGTTTTACTCATTTTTTTATAGGTTTTATTGATCGAATTCTAAGGTTTTCCGAGGTAAGTTCTCTCAAAGCAGATTTAGCAATCCATTTCGTCGAAGCGTCTTGTTTGGTTTCCAACAATTCTTCGCAGAATTGAATTGCGCGGCGGTTCAGCTCGGGGTTGCGTTTGCCGATTTGCCTTAAGGCCCAATTGACTGCCTTCTTCACGAAATTTCGTCCGTCGTGCGAATACTTGGCGATAAGCGATAAATATTCTTCGAACGATTCGTCAGTGGCCTTTTTGTGGTGCACGCCAATCGATGCGATCAGGGCAAAAGCAGCCCTACGCACGAACTCACGCTCGTCCTCGGCCCAAAGCAAGACGGCCTCGCGCGCCCAAGATGCCTTGTCGAACAGATTCATGCATGCCTGGTCGCAAAGGTCCCACGAATCGAAATCTGCGCACCATTCGCTTGCCAGCTCGAGCGTGAGCTGTTTGGGGTCTGCAATCAGAACAGATAGGATTCGCGCTTCGTGTATTCCCGTACTCCACAGCGAGATGGCCAGTTCGTGGTTCTTCTTGATCGATTTGGCCAGTCGGCGCAATTCGGGCATCGGAATGCCCAGGGCATTTTGTGTGTTTATTCCGAAACGTGCCATGCCGTCGCGGTTTTTCGAGTCGCCCAAGCTCTTCAGTGCTTCAATTATTTCAATACTATTCATTCAAAAAACCATTTAGAAAAATTTACGTATTTATTATGCAAAGTTAATGTTTTTTTTTATTAACTTGGTAATTTGATTTGAAACAACTCGGTGATATATGTTTGGTTCAAGTTCTGGTAAAGAGTCGTACTTCAAAAGATTTCCACAAAGGTTCAGGCTTCTCCTGACGGGATTCGCATTCTTCAGCCTCGTCGTAATTGCTTACCAAAGCTATAATAACGTCAATATGCCCACAGACGAAAACGTCTTTGCAGATCCTCCATCGAGGATTTATGTGTCGCATTCGTTCCCGATAGCTGCCGGGGCTGCTGACAGTGTGCTTGCCGGCACTTTTGTGCTCGAAGCAAATAGTATTCAGATAGAGAACTCAGCCCAGCTGAATCGGATAATTACATCAATACCGGATTCCGGTTTCGTTCGTTTCCAATTGTATAATCAAAGGTCGAACCCGAAGGTCTTTACAGCAACAGTATCCAAATCCTCGATTCCGCCAGAATTCGCCAGGTACCTTTCGTCTGCCATTCTGATACTCGACATAACCCAAGGCGGCGCTTCGGACCGCGCCGGGATAAAGGTCGGAGACGTAATTATCAAGGTCAATGGCGAATCGTTCTCGAGCGCCGGCCAGGCGGACGTCTTTCTGAGGCAACCATCGAACAATAATATGATTAGATATACAATTCTGCGATCGAATGAATTATTTGATGTGGACGTTACTCTTGCTAAATTTGGTTTCTCTTTTCGATTCATTCAGCTGATAATAAGTGGGATCATTTTCCTTTTGGTCGGATTCTTTATTGCATACTCCAAACCTAACGTCAAGGGTGCTCGCCTGCTCGGCTTCGGGCTTTACCTGAACGGATTCTATACTTCGATCAATACGGGAATCACCACATACAACCCAATTATCTACCAAGTAGTGTCGATTTCCTCGTATTTCTGCTTCGTTTGTGGGGTGGCATTTATGATTTATGGAATTCAAAACACATACGAAGTGCAGACTCCACGCCCCAACAAAGGTTTTTGGTACCGAATGCCGGCATTTTTGTGTGTTGCAGTATTTGTCCTTGGGTTTGTTTTCGGATTCGTCGGATTGCAAATAATCACTCAATATATGACAATCATATACTCGCTTGTGATGACGATAATCCTCTTGGCATTAATGCTTTCAAACAGATTTCGCAGGAGGACGTTTCGATTCCCTTTGATTGTCGTTATCTTTTCGACGCTAAGCCAATTTGCAACTGTGATAATCTATAGTTTTTCAAGTACTGATATTTTACAATACACAACCTCTGGTGATAAAAGGATAGACTTTTTTCTGTTCGTTTCGGCATTGATTCCTCTTTCGTACCTTTATTCGGTTGGCAAACACAAACTCTACGGGATTGTTTTCAGGTTCACTAAGAGCATGCAATACAATATTTTCTCTCTTTCTTGGAAATTGCTTTCGTTTGTGATTCTTGTCGGCGGTTTGCTGGCTATCGTTAGTATTCGTATCAACCTGCCCGAAGTAAAATTCACAGACAATTCAATTGAATTCCTCGGTTCGGAAACAGCAAATGGAGAGGAAACTCAGCCCCCAACCCAAGCCGTTCGTATCGAAAAAACTCACAAGAAAGCTGCAAGAAAAAATCAAAGCCCAGCAAAGGAAAAACAATCGGAAGGCAATGAGTATTCTATTGAATTGCCGGATGCTATTGATATCGAAAACGGCCCAGACAACCTTTCGATCGAATTGTCCGGCTCCAATCCAGTCGACGATGAAGAAAAACCGGCTACAACTCAGAAAATTCAAATAAAGAAAACCCCCAATGGCCATTCACGAATCAGGCTTGTCAGCATCGGCCAACCTCAGTTCGACTCATTAATAAAATCAACGCAGTCGATAAGGGAATACGCCGAAAGGATCAACAAGCCCAAGCCGCCAAAGATCAAAAATACTGAAGTTGCTAAATCAGACAACAAGAGCGTTGGCGGTAGCGACACACTCGCCGCACGAGTCCCTGACTCAACAAAGAAATCAGTTACAGAAACTGGTGCCTTTTTCGAACCGGTAAGTTTCGACGGCCCCGACAATAAACGATTCGAGTTCGGCTCTATCGCCGGGCCTCGAGTGATGGAAATCCTGATTTACGTCTTGCTTTCCACTTCGTGGCTCTTCCTGTTCTCGAAATGCTCTTCGAAAATTCAGAAATACCTCGATAAGAAATTCTACCGCACGAGTTTCGATTACCGCCGCGCGCAGAACGAATTGGCCGAAGTGCTTAAGGGTAGCCTTTCGAAATCGGAACTGGCCCAAGAAATTGTCCTCAAACTGAAAGCGCTGATCGGTATCAAGAATGCCGGCGTACTACTTATCAACAAAGATAGTGTTGGCGAAGGGTTCGGCTGCGCGGACGAAGATTTGTCACTTTTATTCGATACACGTCTGGCCGAGGTTAAATCCCTTGCCGATGATTCGTCCCACGAGATTTCCATTAATGAGTTAAGCAGCGAACTTGCCGAATCGCTCGCTCGGTGCGGTTTCAGGTACTTGATTCCTGTCAGCTCGAAGAAAAATATGCTCGCACTGCTATTTGTCGGGGAAAAACTCTCCGAGACAGCTTACAGAAACGAAGACCTCGAATTCTTACGAAATACTGCCGGCCAGATCTATATTGCTTTGGAAAATGCAATACTATACGAAGGGCTTGCCCGCCAGGAAAGGATACAACACGAACTCGAACTGGCACGCAACATTCAATTAGCCTCGCTTCCGGCGGCTTGCCCCGAAGTCAGTGGATTGGACATTGCCGGAGAATGCGTTCCTGCGCTGGAGGTTGGCGGCGATTTCTATGACTACCTGACGGACAATGATGGAAACATTACCATATTGATTGGCGACGTCAGCGGCAAAGGGACTTCGGCTGCTCTGCACATGTCGAAGACGCAAGGCATCTTCCGCACTTTGAACGAATTTACAAACCAGCCTTCAGTACTTCTCTCGAAGGTGAATTCACACCTGAATTCCACGTTCGCAAAGGGCACGTACGTTACTGCTCTCGCCGTCAAACTGTTCCGATCAGAGAACCGCATCTTGGTCGCAAGGGCAGGCCACCTGCCGCTGTACGTTTATCGCGCCGCAGAAAATAGGATCGAAACGATCAAACCAAATGGCATTGGCCTTGGGCTGGCCTCTTCGAGCTTGTTCACAAAGACAATTGAAGAGATTTGCCTCGATTTCAATCCGGGCGATTCCCTGCTGCTCATTACGGACGGAATCACCGAAGCAAGGAATGCTGAATTCTTAGAGTTCGGGGAGCAGCGAATGATGGATGTATTTTCTCAATCAATTTCGGATGATTCGCCATCCATACGCAAAAGGGTTCTCGACGAAGTTCGCCAATTCTCGGATCCCGAGCCGCAATACGACGACCAAACGATCATTGTCGTCAAGAAGGTTTAAATTACGTACATATACTGAAATACTCTGGGCAGTTTCGCAAGATGCAATATTAATGCGATTTTTGAGTATATACTAATACTTATTGTTGGGAAAATAATAGGTAAAAAAAGGATGTGTGCAGAAACCAATAATATTATGGGCGAATTAGGAGAAGAGATGTTCTTCTCTACCATAATTGATTCGCATCCCAAAGGCATTATTATCGAAGACATGAAAGGGTACGTTCTGTATGCCAATCCCGCTTCGTGCCGTATGCTTGGCGTGGAGCTTTCCGAGCTTAAAGGCCTGAAACTAACCAACTCGAATTACAAAATAATCAACAAACTCGGCATGGAGATTGCGCCCAAGCAAATGCCAGCGTCGATTGCAGCTCGCGAGAGGAAACATAAAAATGAAATGCTAATTGGAGTCGTGAATGGAAATGACACCAATTGGTTCGTCGTCGAATCTTTTCCTGTATATGACAAAGTTACTGGTAATATTTCATATGTAGTAAGTGAATTTTCGCTGGCAACAGAATACCAAAAAGCAGAATTGAAGTTCACATCATTGATAAAAAACTACTCTGAGTTCTATAATACAGTCGATGATATATTTTTTGTGCTGGACGAAAAGGGCAATATTCTCGAATACAACCAAGCCGTTACGCGCAAGCTTGGGTATGCACCGGACGAATTGCTCGGCCAATCTGTTTATGTCGTCAATCCGCCGGCCGACCGGGAAAATGCTCAAAAAATAGCTCGAAAGGTTTTATCCGGGGAAATTGAATACTCCAATATACCCGTGGTTGCGAAAAGTGGAGAAGTGTTACCAACGGAAACAAAGCTTTTCAAAGGTACTTGGAACGGGATTCCTGCTATCTTTGGAATTTCGAAAGACGTCAGCAAACTAAAAAAATCAGAAGAAAAATTCGAAAAAGCATTCCAATTGAATTCGTCGCTGATTTCAATTTCTTTGCTGGAGGACGGGACGTTTATCGAAGTTAATGATTCATACCATCGAATTCTCGGCTACGACAAACACGAAATCATTGGCCATACATCCGAAGAGCTTGGCATTTTCAAAAAAGACGGGACAAGGGACCGGATATATCAAACACTGAAAGACGAAGGGAATTGCAAAGATTTAGAAATCACGTTCTACACCAAATATGGAGACGAACGAACAGGCCTGTTTTCTTCGGCCACAATCGTAATCGATGGCAAACAGTGCATTCTATCCGTTGTCGTCGATATAACCGACAGGAAACAATTTGAGCGAGAAATCTTGGACGACCGCGAGCGTTTCAGTGCCCTGATTGATAAATCTCCGGCAGCGCATTACTTCCTGGAGGGCAGCACGATTATCAATTGTAATCCCGCCGGAATACAACTCTTGGGGTTGAACTCGTTAAGCGAAATAATCAACAAGAAGTTCACTCATTTTTCTCCGGCGAAGCAAGACAATGGATCGTCGTCTGAGGATCTATTGCACTATTTCGTATATTTAGCTCTTACCTCGGGGAACCATCGCTTTGAATGGACATTTTCCAAGCCAAACGGTAAAACATTCCAGTCGGAAGTGTTGCTCAGTTCGTTTAAAAACAAGAATACAACAATTCTCCATGCAGTTGTCCACGACATATCCGATAGGAAGGCAACCGAGAAATTAATAATTAATAACGAAGCCAAGTATCGCGAAATGTTTGAAACGATTGACGATGTGTATTATCAGACCACAATCGATGGCAATTTATTAGTTCTCTCCCCATCGGTTACAAAAGTGCTTGGATACTCGCCAGACGAGCTGATCGGAGGATCAATCCTGAAGCTATACGCGCATCCCGAAGAGAGGGCAACGATTATTCAGGAAATCCTGACAAAGGAATCTCTTTCGAATTACGAAATATATTTGATAAAGAAGAATGGCTCGAAGATCCCAATTTCCCTTTCTGTCAGGATCATACACCGCGAAGGCAATGAAATTGTACTGACAGGGCTAATGCGCGATATTACAATTCAGAAAGAACAAGAACAAAGAATCATCGAGAACGAAAACCAGCTTAAAGCCATTTTTAACGTGGTCGGTTCGGGCATTATGATTATTGATTCGGAATCAATGAGAATTGTGGAAATCAACGATACTGCTATTCGAATGATCGGAACTGGCAAAGATGAAATTGTTGGCCATATCTGCCACGATTTTGTGTGCCCGGCCGAAAAGGGCAATTGCCCCGTCAAAGACCTCAAACACAAAGTCGAACAGAGCGAGAAAATACTGCTGACTGCATCTGGCAACAAACGATTCATTATTAAAACTGTCATACCAATCACGTTCAACGGCAAGGATTGCTATCTCGAGAGTTTTATGGATGTTACTGAGTTGAAAGAAAACGAAAAAGAACTCAAAAGGCTCAATCTGGAATTGCAGGATTCCAATTCGCTGATCGAAACGAACCTGCACCAGAAGAATATGCTTATCCAAGAGCTGACCGAAACCAAAGAGAAACTCGAAAAAATTAACTCCGAAAAGGATAAGTTCTTTTCGATCATTGCCCACGACCTGAAGTCTCCATTCTCCGGATTCCTCGGGCTGACGCGAGTTATTGCTGAGAATTCTCAAGATTTTACCCGAGAGGAATTGCACGAATTCGGAATCGGTATTCAACAATCCGCCACGAACCTTTACAAACTCCTGGAAAACCTATTGGAATGGTCTGTGCTCCAGAGGGATTCTTACCGATTCGATCCGGTTAATGTAGATTTTCATAAGTTTGTGGAGGACGTTTTCCTGGCTGTGAAGGACGCAGCCTGGATGAAACGTATTGACCTCCGAAACACAGTTCCCGCCGGAATGGAAGTTTTTGCCGACGTTTCAATGCTCAATTCCATTCTTAGGAATATTGTTACAAATGCTGTAAAGTTCACTCCAATATCCGGCCAGATTTCGGTATCGGCCGAAGACCAAGAGAATGAGATCATTATTGCCGTCAAGGATTCAGGGATCGGAATGGACGAGTTTATCCTGCGGAATATGTTCAGCCTGAGCCAAAAAATATCCAGAAAAGGCACTGAAGGGGAGCCAAGCACTGGCCTCGGCCTGATCCTATGCAAAGAGTTTATGGACAAACACGAGGGCACCATTCGCGTCGAATCCGAGGTCGGCAATGGAAGCACATTTTTCCTAACATTCCCCAAGCGGCTGAACAAAATGGTCCTATAACGTTTGGTGTGGGTACTGAACTCAATACCATTTTGATGATGTTTTTTTACCGCGTAGCGGTTGTTGTATTGTAGCATATTGTTTTATGTTTTTTGACAAAATTTCGCGTAGCGAATGTTTTATATGTTAGGTTGAAACATACAGAACATTAAACAACAACCGCTATGCGGTATGACATGCAAAGGGGAAACAACTTAACTACAATACAACAACCGCTAACGCGGTATAAATCTGCAACAAATACTCATTATGAATTATACAAATAGTATTTGGGATCGTAAATATTCCATTCTCCAAAGAAACATTTGATATAAAAAAGGGCGGCATGAGGCCGCCCTTCGTGTTATTGTCGATTATTTGTTCTTCATGCAGTATTTGTCCAAGAACTCGAAGAATTCGTGATACCACAAGGCTTGTTCGTGCAGGTGGAGTATCCAGTGGTTTTCCTCTGGGAATATCACGATTTTCGAGTCGAGGCCTTTGGATTGGGCCACTGTGAAGGCTTCGAGGCTTTGAGTGAACGGGACGCGGAAGTCTCGTTCTCCCGTAACGATCATTATCGGCCTGTTCCATTTGTCTGCGAATTTATGAGGAGAATTTTTCTCGTAGAATGGTTTTGCTTTGGCGTCCCAATAAGGCCCGCCATTTTCCCAATTCGGGAAGAAAAGCTCTTCGGTGGCTCCGTACATACTTTCCATGTTGAAAACGCCACAGTGGGCCACGAAGGCGGCAAATCGGTTGTTGTGGTTGCCCTCAAGCCAATAGGCAGCGTATCCGCCCGCGCTGGCGCCGACAGCAGCCATTGCAGTTTTGTCGATAAATGGTTCTTTCGATACATCGTCCGTTGCGGCGAGTAAGTCTTGCATTGGAAGCCCGCCCCAATCGCCACTGATTGCGTCGTTCCACGCCTGGCCGAATCCGGGGACGCCACGGCGGTTGGGCGCGACGACCACGTAGCCATGCGATGCGATTGCATACAAATTCCAGCGAAGGCTGAAGTATTGGCTGATTGTGGATTGCGGCCCGCCCTGGCAATACGTGATAAGCGGGTATTTCTTTGTTTTGTCGAAATTCGGGGGATACAGGACGTAAGTATGGAATTCTTTTCCGTCCACGGCTTTGATAGTGCGATCCTCGATTGTAACCGGCTCGAGCACTCTATAGACTTCGCCGTTGATGTCGCTGATTTGTTTGTCTTTGCCGTCCTCGACGTCGATCGAATAAATCTCGAAAGAGTGCATCATATCGCGTTTCAGTGCATATATTGTTTTGCCGTCATTGCCGACGCACAGCCCGCCATCGAAGTTGTGTTTGCCCTTTGTGATGATTCTCCATTTTCCGTCCTCGACGTCGATTTGGTAGAGCTGGACTGTGGGGCCGTCCTCCGCAGAGAAGAATATGGATTCGGAATTGGGCGCCCATGCCATATCGCCAACCCATTGGTCGAGCGTTTTCGATAGTTCAATGATTTTGCCGTTTGCGCGAGAGTAAAGCATCAAACGCACGCGGTCAGACTCGAAGCCGGGCCTTTCTTGGCTGTGGAAGGCGATCCACTTGCCGTCGGGCGAATAGAGCGGATCCTTGTCGTAGCTCATCATTCCTTCGGAGATGTTCCGAACTTTCTTTGTTTCGATATTCACAACGTACACGTCTGAATTGGTGCTGAAGGCAGGATTGGCCACTTGTTTGCTCGTGTATGCAATTTCTTTGCTGTCCGGCGACCAGGAGAACTGTTCCACTCCGCCGAGAGGGCGCAAAGGCGCATCGAAGGGCAGTCCTTCCATCAGGTCGATTGCCACGCCATCGCCGCCGTTCGATTTGATAATGAACAAATGCGATACATATTCATCGAGCCATTCGTCCCATGCGCGTATCGGCAATTTGTCATAGATGCGGACTTTTGCCTTGTCAAAATCGGGATACTTCTCTGCAACTGTTTGCTTCACTTTCACCCTCGATGTGAATGAAATGTATCTGGAGTCCGGCGACCAAAGGATGTTATCGACTCCCTCGGGAACTGCCGTGATTGGATTTGATTTCTTTGTGGCAAGGTCCATCACGTGTATTTGCGGAACCTTTTCGGCATTGGAAACAAAGGCAATCTGTTTGCCGTCCGGCGAAAACACAGCGCCGCTTTCGGAAAAGTTATTGTTAGTTAGTTGCACGACATCGCTGCCGTCGGTGCGCATCATGTACAGGTCTTTGCGCACTTTATTCTCTTTCATATTCGGAATACCCACATTATACAGCAAATACTTGCCGTCAGGGGAGAGTTTCAGTTCGGAAATTCTTCTCAATTGCAGCATGATTTCCGGTGAGAAAACCTTCTTGTCGCCAGCTGGCGCGTCCGGTGCTAACATAATCGCAGCCAATAGAATCAGTGATACAAATCTAATCATGGAATAAAACCTTTATAAAAAATCAAATATTTTCTAATGTAAATTTAACTAAATTTTTGTACATAATTTTATCAATTACATCGTCGGACAGGCAAAGCGAATTCCTGAGGAGGCTGTCGATCTGTGCAAATGCCAGCGCATCGGCAAACGGCGATTTGGCCATGCCATCGAAATCGGAGCCAAGGCCTAAGGCATTTTCTCCGCCGAGCTTGATGAAATGCTCGATGTGCGCTAAAAATGAATCGACAAGCGTATCGCCATCCGGGCCGATAAACTCGGAATAGAAATTCAATCCGATGAAGCCCTTCCTCGCGATTATTTCTTTGATTTGGTCGTCCTTCAGGTTCCTGCGATGGCCGTGAATCGAAAAAGCATTCGAGTGCGAGGCCATAAACGGCCTGTCGGTGTGCTTCAGCACGTCGTCGAATCCGGCCGCGTTCAGGTGCGACACGTCAATAATCATCCCGATTCGCTGCATTTCTTTTATCACGTCCACCCCGAATTTAGTCAGTCCGTATGGATTCTCCCAGCCGTCTCCGACGAAGTTCCTGTGGTTCCACGTAAGCGTTATCGATCGGACACCCGCTTTGTAGAAGGCATAAAGATTATTTATATCGTTCACCAATGGCGAGGCACCCTCGAGCGCAAGCACAATGTTGATTTTTGATTCGTCGAAGTCTTTCCTTCGCTCCAAGAGCTTGCACGATGGAGGCATCTGGCCCAAAGCGCGTCCGATATGGTTCACGGCAAAAGCTGTCGCAGCTACGCCGGAATGCTGTTCGTCCGTGAATATTGCCAGATACTGGAGCACTCCGCCCACTTCGGCAAACTTATCTACGTTCCAATGAGCTTTCAGGCTTTTGTAAGGATTGGACGAAAAAGCCGTTAAGGTGTCGCAATGCGCATCTGCTACTCTCATACTCTTTAAGTACTCCGAATGAAAACATCAACTGCCATGAACAACGTTTATATAGTCATATTGTTGTTTATAGGCCAGTGTTGAGGTGTTCTTCTATAGAGGAATATGCGCTCGTGCTATCTGGTGGAATCGGTTCGAATGAATAATTCGTTCTATTACGTTTTATATGGTTTCAGTCCCAAATACCTTTATGAACCTACCAGAAAATGTTGGATTATATTATACTGCGTAGCGGTTAAATTATGGTAGCCGAAAGTTTTTTTTAGAATGCCCAACCTCGTAGAGGTTGAATTATCAGGTATCTTAATGAAAATGTATTCTGTTTTTGAGAATTCTCTCAGTGTTGAGTTGATTTTTTCATCCTCTTATAAATATGGAACTTGTTGAAAACACAGGAGAATTCCGCCTGCTCGAGGGATTGACTAAACAAAAGCTCAAATATAGAATGGTAAAATTTAATCCCTACGGGATAACAAAGATATGAAAGACTTCGAAACCTACCAGAATTTAATCGCTACGCGATATCCTTAGAGACATAAAAGTAGATTGAGCACTCTATACCCTAATAAGAGCTTTATAGAACTCAATAATTCTTCCTTCTAATCCAATCTTCATTATCCTACAACGCGCACAGATTGCACAATACTGCTTGCTAATAGCTTGTTTCGGAAATTGGACAATTGCTCCGAACTCGAAATCTGGAGAGTAAGCACCAAGGAATCCAATTTGTCGTTGGACTGCTTCCGCTCGGAGCCTTCGATGAGTATCTTCTCGTCTGTGGCCTTCTCCACGGCGAGCGAGAACAACGAAGAATACTGCCAACCGGTTACTTGCAACTTGATTGTCTGAAGCGTATTGTCGCCCTCGATCCAATTTGCTCGTTTGATGCGCGACGGGTCCAGCCCGCCATCGGAGATATATTTGCAATCCGCAGAGTGTATCTTCAGGTCCACATTTTTTGTGAAATATGCTACAATCGGTTCGCCCTTGATCGGATTGCAGCAACGGGCGAGAGATGTCTTGATATCCCGAAGACCGTCCACCTCGATCGGCAATTCTTTCTTGCCCACGTTCTTCCGGCTGTGGAAGACTCCGTCTTCGTTCTTTTGTTTTTTCTCGAACGAAGCAGGGAAGAGCTTCTTGAGCAGAGTAATCGAGAGTTTGAGCGATTTCATGCCGATAGCAGCATAGAAATCGTCCGTGTTTTTGAAGCCGATTTTCTGGACATTTTGTTTGATAGACTGTTCCTCATCGGTCGTTTCAATTTTGAAATGGCGGCGCTTTTTGAAACGTTCCCATTCGCGTTTGCCTTCGGCCTCGATTTCGCTTTTCTCGTTTTTCTTGATCCAAAGGGCAATTTTCGATCGGGCGGCGGGGGAGACCACAAACGAAAGCCAATCCCGCGAAGGTTTGCCATTCTTGTTGGTGATTATTTCCACGATGTCGCCGGATTCGAGTTTCGTTTTCAGCTTTGCGAATTTGCCGTTACGGCGGGCGCCAGTGGCTTTGTAGCCCACGTCGGTGTGGATAGAAAAGGCAAAATCGAGCGCAGTCGAGCCTTCTTGAAGCGTTTTTAGCTCGCCACGAGGCGTCAGTATGTGTATGAAATTTCTTCGCGCTTCCGACTTCAGCATTTCGTCCAGCGCCGATGGATTGTCGAAAAACTCATCATTCTCGAGGAATTCCTTCAGTCGAGAGATTCGGCTGGTATCCACGGAGATCTTTTCTTTGTATGCCCAGTGCGCTGCGGAACCGTATTCGGCCTCGCGGTGCATTTCCTCGGTGCGGATTTGAATCTCGAATTTGTCTCCGTTGGGCAGCAGGACAGTCGTCTGAATCGAGCGGTATCCGTTCGGCTTGGGGAATGTAACCCAGTCGCGGAATCGGTTTTCGATGGGCACCCAAGTGCTGTGCACGGCGCCGAGCGCCAGATAACAATCCTCGACTGAATTGGTAACGACGCGGAGCGCCATAAGGTCGAAAATGCGGTCTATGCTACTGTTTTGATTGACTAATTTTTTGTGAATACTGTATAGCCTTTTCACTCGGGCTTGGATTTGCGCTTGGATGTTTCTTTGCTTCAGCAGTGCGCCCAGCGAATCGCTCATTTTCTTAAGCTTATCCTCGAGGTACGAGCGGCGCTTTTCGACGACAGTGTTGAGTTTGTTGAATTCCTGAGGATACAAACGGCGGAAGCAGATGTCCTCCATCGGATTGTACACCTGGCGAATACCCAATCGGTGGGCAATCGGAGCGTAGAGGTCGAGGCACTCGCGGGCTGTTTCTTGCAAATTGATAGCGTTTTCCTTGTCCCTGATGCGCAGAATCACAAGCCTCTCGTAGAGTTTCATAATAATGATCTTCAGATCCGAAGAAATATCCAGAAATATCTTCCTGAGCATTGCAATATTCTTCGGCGAGTTGGGCACGTGCAATTTGCTGATTCGGTTGAAAAGCTCGATCTTTTCGACCGCTTCTGAGCCAATCTCGCTGATGAGGCGTTCGCGCACCGCCGTATTGGATATGTCGGACCGCGCAAAAAAAGCAACCGAAAGCGAACCCTCGTCGAAATTCAATGATTTAAGTTCGTCGTAGAGAGCGCAACCTGCTGAAAAACCTTCTTCGCTCAAGAATGATTTACCGATTTCTATCAATCTATCTTTATTGTTCATGTCTTATTTCCAACGATAATTGAATCAAAAAAAAGTCTCATTGAGATTAATCACAATCCAGCCCTACTCAAGAGCAATTCAAAATTAATATGAATTCGCGGAATAATAATAAAAAAAACCGGAAGAATCTGCATCCAACCGATTTTTTCCAAACATAAAGATTCCAATGTAGGGGCGGGTTCCAAACCCGCCCAAGGATTTGTTGATTAGCTGATATGATAATGTGGTGATTGCTTTTGAGTCGAGTGATACTACCATTTGGAATGGTAGTATCACTATTTGCTGTTCAATATCAATCACTTACGCAATTCCCATCCTTGGTAAGGAGGGGATTAAAGGGGAGGTTTTGAATTCAATTATCATACATACCTAAAACGATATAGAACCATTCTAAAACTGTATCGAATTCTCATCCATCGATTCGAGCGCCTTCACGAATGCGTTCAGGTACATGCCCGCAAGCATTCCGTCGATTACTCGGTGGTCGTATGTGATCGAACAATAAAGCATGTCGCGTATGGCAATTACGTCTTCGTCGCCAAGCTTACGCACGACGGGGCGCTTCTGTATTGCACCGACGCCAATAATCGCTGTTTGCGGTTGGTTGATCACCGGCGTACCGAATAGCGTGCCAAACGTGCCGACGTTCGTTAGCGTGATCGTGCCGCCTTGGATGTCGTCGGGATTCAGCTTCTTTGCCCGCGCCCTTGTCGAAAGGTCGAAGATCGATCGGGCCAGTCCGGATAGGTTCAACGAATCGGAGTTCTTAATAACCGGGACAATTAAATTGCCATCGTCCAAAGCGGTTGCGAAGCTCAGGTTGATTCTTATGTGCTTGATGATGTTCTTGCCCTCCACGCTGACGTTGACCATCGGGAACTGCTTGACAGCATCGATAACGGCCTTGGCGAAGAATGGAGTGTATGTCAGTTTGAAACCATTTTTCTTTTCGAATTCATCTTTGTGAGCATTTCTCCATTTGACCAATTTAGTAACGTCCGCTTCGCCGACGCTGGTAACGTGGGCCGAAGTGTGTTTCGAGAAAATCATGTGTTCGGCGATAATCTGCCTGACGCGATCCATTGGGATGATTTCGTCGTCGTTTTGGACGATTGCCCTCTCGGGTTTCACGATCGGTGAGGGCGCGACTACTTGGACAGCTTTGGGCTGCGGAGCCACGATCGAGGTTGGTTTCTTGCGGGTTTCGATGTATTTCAGTATGTCTTGTTTTGTTACTCGGCCGTCGATCCCCGAACCTTCGATTGAATCCAATTCGCCGAGCGGAATGCCCTCTTGTTCGGCGATTGATCGCACAACGGGAGAATAGAATTTGTTTTCAGTGCTTGCTTTGTTGGTTTGCGCTTCGCTTTTGATAGTGAAGTTAGCGCTCGGGGCGGATTCGTGAATCGTAGCCGTCGCAGCAGGCTGATCGGCCGAAGAGATCCTGGCAATCACTTTCCCAACTTCGACGGTCTCGTTCTCTGCGGCGAGGATTTCAGCCAAAATGCCGCTCGTGGGCGATGGTACTTCGGTGTCCACCTTGTCGGTCGAGATTTCGAGAATCATTTCGTCTCGTTCCACTTTGTCGCCGGGCTTTTTGAGCCATCGAATAATCGTACCCTCTTGGAGCGATTCGCCCATCTTGGGCATCACTACATCAGTCAAGACGCCAGCCGAGCCGCCAGTGCTTTTCGGAGCTTCCTCTGCGATCGGCGGGGGAGCGGGAACGGCATTATTTGCCGAGGCCTCGGTTTCGATGCGTGCAATAACTTTCCCTACTTCGATTGTTTCATTTTCGGCAGCGAGAACCTCCTGCAAAACGCCGCTCGTGGGCGATGGCACTTCGGTGTCCACCTTGTCTGTCGAGATTTCGAGAATCATTTCGTCGCGTTCCACTTTGTCGCCGGGCTTTTTGAGCCATCGGATTATCGTACCTTCCTGAAGGGATTCGCCCATCTTGGGCATTACGACATCAACTATCATTTGGTCTCCGTTGAAAAATTAAAAATACTCCATCGAATCACAATTAATATCAAGCATTATATCAAGATTGATATAATAATAAGTAGTCGAAAATGTAACAATTTTATTTCACAATAGAAAGGATTAGCGCGATGACAGCGACGGCAATTCCAACAATGGCGGCGGTCATAGCGCCCGATGATTTTTTCATAAATTCTTCGAGCAATGCGCTGTGGCGCGTTAGTGCCGAGCGGAGATCTTTGATATCTTTTGAATAATCATTATCCTTTTCTGGGTTTTTCTCTTTGATCCGATCGATTTTCTTGCGGTTTTCCTCGAATTGTTCCAATCTTAGTTTCATCGCTTCGAATTGGTCCTGCATGGAGGCTTCGAACTTTTTCCTCATGTCGTCCGAGGCCATTTTGTGCGCAAGCAATTTTTCTTTGAGCATTTCGATGTCTTCGTTCTGGGCATTGATTTCCCTCGCGAACGAATCGTTCATTGCGATTGTCCGGTGCTCGAGCGATTGCTGTTTGACGTCGAAATTCTTGAGTTTCAACGCGAGGTGCATTTCCATTTTCCCGATTTCAGATTCGATTTCCTTGTCCAAACGCATTTTGATATGGTTCAGCGTGGATTCGAGTTCCATCTCGGATTTGGTTTTGAAGGTTTCGGTGGCTTGGCTCAACTCGAGCAGCCCGACGCGGAGCTTGGCCTGGAGCCTCGAGAGTTCTTCTTGCAATTCCCGGATGGATTCCCATTCGGAATCGATGCGCATAATGACTTCTGATTTGGAATCCAGCCGGGAGATGGTGTCGTTCACCTTGGTTTCGAGGTCGATAAAAACATTTGCAGCCTCGATTTGGACTCGCTCACCGATGTTTTCTAATTCGATGTGGAAGTGCTCGAGCTTTTCAATTTCGCGGCCAAGTATGGAGAAAGCCTCGCCATATTCGGCAATTTGAGTCCCCAGTTTGTCGATAATGGATCGTACTTCGGGGCTTAGTGCTTTCGAATTCTCCATCGGGTTGTTTTTTCCAAAAAGTTCTCTATCGAAGAACTGATTCGTTCCAGGTTCAGCAATTCAATTTCGGGAACAGCAGTTGTAGATCTTTTGTACAGCACTTCGAGCATTTCGTCGCGGAACTCGTCATTGAGTTCCTTGCTGTGCTTTTTCATGCGTTCGAGGAAATCCTCCAGCACTCCAAGCTCTGCCATCTCGTCGTAGATACGGAATGGTTTGACGTATTCTTTTTGCCGTATTTCTTTGTCTTTCCTGCTCATCGCATTTCAAGTAAACTGCAACCAAAACTAATTATCGGCAAGTCCAGAGAAAAGTGTATCCTATCGGCGAAAATTAATCGGTGTAATATGCCCCGTAATCGTCGCTTTGCTGTAGGGTCGGGGCGGAATTGCCGTAGCGCATCAGGTTCTCGATGTACTTGCCCAGTATGTCAAATTCGATATTGACCACGGCGCCCACCTGCAAAGTGCTAAGTGTGGTTTGATTGAACGTGTGCGGAATCACCGAGAGAGTGAAATTGTTCGACTCCGCCCGCGCGATGGTGAGGCTGATTCCATTAATGGAGATCGAGCCGAGCGGGGGGACGTATTTCCTGTATTCGGCCGGGAAGCTGACCTTCACGAGCGTGCCGGCCGTCTCGGGTATGATTTGAATGATTTTCCCCGTCGTGTCCACGTGGCCCTGCACGATGTGCCCACCCAGCCGTCCGGACGGACGCATAGCCCGTTCCAAATTGACCAGCGTACCCGTGCGCAGTTGGTCAAAGTTAGTTTTGCGCATTGTCTCTTCGACCGCTTCGACAGTGAATTGCGAAGAAGAGTGCGATACCACTGTTTGGCAAACACCATTGATGGCGATTGAATCATCGAGGTGGATATCCTCCATGATTTTCTTGGCTTCCACTGTTATACGCAGGCCCTTACCGATGGGCGAAACCGTTGAAACCTTTCCGATTTCCTCAACTAATCCTGTAAACATATCAACTCCGCAAAAAAGTGTGATAATTCGATTTGGAATATACTTAATAATTCTGAGTTTTTAATTAAATTGCAATATAGCGAACTGGTATCGCTCGAATATTTTTAGTTCCAAAGGACACATTATGAAAAAAATTCTCGCAATCTTGCTTTCGGTGGTTTCATTGGTTTCTTGTTCGTCCACCAAGCACTGGAAACCTGTTGGATCGGAAAATAATGGAGCATATCGCGAGCGTTTCGCTCCGCAAGATTCAATTGCTGAAGGTAAATACTACCTTTTCAATAACGGCAAACTATCCAGGATGGTGCCCGTAGGCGATTATTTTGCAGTGAAATCCATCAGAACCGACAGCAAGATACTCTCTGCTTACTCTGTCTATGCCTTTGCAAACAAAGAACTTAACAAATTGGACATAATTACTCCCCAGTCCTTGATTGTCGTTTTGACTGACGATGACAACCGAGAAATATTTGAGCAAACGGGCATCGACCTCTCTAAACAACATGGAATAAACAGTTTAGATCTCAACTTGGTTGCCGTGGACGAATCGGCAGTTATGTATTCGGCCACTTTGCCGATCGCCGAATCCAAGGGCTATTCGCGATTCATCGAATTTTATGCTATAACGAGAATTAGCGATAACAATTTAACAAATAAAGATATTATTCTTAAATACCATATTATGTCAGGAGACAGGAAAGAATGAAGCGTTTTTTACTTTTGATTTTAATCATTACCGCCGTCATGGCCAGCGCCGCCCAATCTGAAGAGATTACACTGAAGGTGCGCCCGCGCACGCGAGCCGATGTCGCAACAATTTCCAAACTTTGCTCTATCGAGAACGCATACCGCGACGGCACTTTGCTCGTCTATACCGAACCGTACTTGATGAATAGCTTGCTTCCTTATATCACTTCGATGGAGCGGGTTACGATACCGGTTTCGGCAAGCGCAAAAATGGCAACAAGCGTCGATGATTTCACTGGTACGTGGAGCGCATATCCCACTTGGAGCGTTTTCGACAGCACGATGAAAAGATTCACGAATGTGTATCCGAATCTTTGCCGATTGGATACAATTGGTTATACAAATAAAGGTAAACCGCTCTATTTCATACATATTAGCGGATCGAACAATGCGCTCGATACCAAACCCAAAGTGATGTATGTATCTTCGATCCACGGCAACGAACTGACCGGTTGCATGCTAATGTGCCGCTTCGTCAATAACTTGCTATCGGGATATAACGCCAATAGCATCGAAGGCGCAAGGATTACCCGTCTGCTCGATTCGCTCGATATTTGGATTATGCCGATGAACAACCCGGACGGCACGTATCCGACGAGCGACAACAGCGTGCTGAACTCGAAACGGACTAATTTCAAAGGGAAAGACCTCAATCGCGATTTTCCCGAGCAATATACAGACCCGGTCAATACGACGACCGGCCGCCAAATCGAAACCGCCGCAATGATGAATTTCGTCAAGGGAAAGAATTTTACTCTTTCTGCAAATTTCCACACCGGTACTGTGGTTGTCAATTACCCTTGGGACGCGCTCGAGGACGGCTCTACTTCCGAACTGATCGCACACAACTGTCCGGACAGCACTTGGTATGTTGGCCTTAGTAATACTTACGCATCGAACAATATCGATTTCAGCTCTTCCAAAGAATTTAATGGCGGTATCGTTAATGGTGCATATTGGTACACAGTCTATGGCGGCCGGCAGGATTGGATTTATTCGTTCCACAACTGTCGCGAAACCACAATTGAATTGTCCGAGATGGGAATCCAGGATTCGGCCGAGCTTGTCCGCCAGTGGGCAATTAACCACGAATCGCTCATGTTATACTTGGAGCAGGCGCTTTATGGATTCCAAGGAAGAGTATTTGATGAGAATAGCAAACCGCTTGCTGCCACAATCACCCTGGAAGAGATTAACGCAAACCACATAGTATCCGATTCGTCAACCGGTTTCTATGCAAGGCTGACGCACCCGGGCGCATACAACGTTATATGCTCGAAGGACGGGTTCTTTCCCGATACTCTGAGAAACGCAACGCTAATGCCCGGCGAGCGCATTGTTCACGATTTTGTATTGAAAGAAAACAGAACACCAGCCGAAGATACTAAAGAAATCAGCATTCAAGCAACAGCCCAAGACGGCTATTTATTGATTAATGGTACGCCAAACGGCGAAGCGCAGATTGAAATCTATTCAATCCTTGGCGAACGCTGCCGCTCATTCAATGGATTACCCATCGAATCGGGCAAGGTGCTATTGCCGATAAATGGCATGGTGTCAGGCGCTTACTACGGTCAGTTAAAGTGCGCCGGCAGGGTGTATGCGTTCCGTTTTATTGTTCATTCGTAGGAAAATGGAGTTACCGCATCCTTGAAAAGTGGAAAAATGACCGAGAAGTTTGAACCAACGCCGATTGTGCTTTGCAGAGTAATGCTGCCGTTCATCATTTCTGCCATTTTTTTCGTGATGGTCAGCCCAACTCCGACGCCTTCGTAGTTTCTCGAAATGCCTTCGCTCTCCTGGGCGAAGGCTTCGAAGACGTATGTATGCTTTTCCGGTGCGATTCCGATTCCAGTATCGATGAATCTGATAATTGCTTGCTGGATTTCTGATTCTTTGTCCGTATCCACTTCGATAGTAATATTCCCTTCGTCTGTGAATTTGAAGGCATTGTCGAGCAGGTTGAAACAGATTTGCTCGAGCATGTATTCGTCCACGTAAGCAGTTGCTTTTTCGTCGAGCACTTTGACCTCGACCGGGACTTCCTTTTTTGCTCCGACGTGTTCGAAAGAGAATACGAAGCGTTCAATAAATTCTTTGAATGCTACCGGTTGCGGCGATACATTGATCCTGCGGGCTTCGAGTTCGGTCAGTGCGAGCAGCGAATTGAGAGTGTTTTTAAGCCGGTTGGACGACAGAGAAATCATCTCGATCATTTCCGTAAGGTTTTCGTCTTCGTTAACCTCTTTGAGCACCTGAGTGAAGCCGAGTATTCCATTGAGAGGCGTGCGCAATTCGTGGCCGAGGTTATCGAGTATGATCGATTTCATTTTCATTGCTTCCTCGGCTTTGGTTTTCGCATCGAGCAATTCGCGAGTCCTTTCCTGCACTCTGTAATCGAGTTCTTTCGTTAGTTCGAGCAGGTTCGATTCCGAATCGGTTAGCCTGGAGTTCAATTGCAAAAGTTTGAGTGAGTCTTCGGCAATTGATTTATTCAAGTCTTGCAATTGAATATTTCGTTTGGAGATTTCCTCAAGGGCTTGGTTTAGGTCGTCCGTCCGTTCGCTCACTCGAAGTTCCAAATCGGCGTTGAGGTTCATCAGTTTTTTCTCGGCATTTTTCAATTCGGTAATGTCGTGATTGACCAGCACCCATCCTTTTGGCGTGCCATTTGGCCCGTCGAGCATGGTGGAAGTGCCGACAATATTGACTTCACTCCCGGATTTGTCGAATTGAAGCAGTTCTCCCTTCCAAAATCTTTTTGAAAGAGCGATTTTCTCGACATTTTCTGGAGTGTCGCTAATGAACTGTGTTTTTAGCAAGTCCGGAAGGCGTTGTCCGATGGCCTCTTCTTCGGTCCATCCGTAGATTTGTTCGGCGGATTTATTCCAACTGATGATGTTCAAATCCATATCGGTAGAAATAACTGCATCGCTCAACGAACGCAGCAGGCTGGATTCGTAGCGCAGTATTTGCTCGACTTTCATCTGAGTCGTAATGTCTCTGATAATTGCCAAAACAGAAACCACTTCGCCATCGGCAGACAATTCGGGGACTATACGAAGCTCGAAAGCGACGCTACCCCGGGCCGTCGATGCAGAAAAGCTAAGCTGGTTGGGGCTATGCGTAGAGATAGCCTCGTTAAATACTTTTTCAGAAATTTCATTGAACTCCTCACATATATCGACATGGAGCAGTTTTTTCCCAATGATGCTGCTTGGCAAAATGCCGAAGTATTTCGTGATTGTCGGATTGGCAAAGATAATATTCAAGGATACATCGATTCTTAATATGGCATCAGGGATGTTTTCGACCAGGTTAGCATATTTAACGTTTATGTCAGCAATAGAATTCTCGATTTCCCTCATAGCAGTTACATCTTCGATGAATCCGTCGAAGTATTCGGGTTCTCCATTTTCGTTTCGGATTGCAATTGAAGTATCGATAACAGTAATTTTCCGGCCTTTCCGAGTAACCATTTCGACTTCAATCTTCGAGATGTCCCCGTGAGAGAATATTTCAAGGTGTTTGGCTCTGTCGTTCGGGTTGGTATAGAAATCTAAAGCAGAGGAATTAATAACTTCTTGGTACGAATCGAAGTCGAAAATTTTCAAGAATTGCTGGTTTATCAATTGAATGCTTCCTTCGGGAGTGCTTCGGTATATGCCCACCTGCAAGTGGTCTGCCAGCGAGTGGAACTTTTCTTCGGCTCGTGTCAATTCCTCTTCTGTACGTTTCTTTTCCGTTACGTTGCGCTGGAGGCCGAAATGCCCAACGAGCAATCCTTCCGAATTGTACATACAGAGGTAGTCCCCTTCGATCCATATTTGATTGCCCAGGAGGTCTCTTTCTTCAATAGTTGTATGGACGTGGCCCTTGTCGAATAGATCGCGCCAGAATTCCTTTCCTGCGTCCACATCGTGCGAAAAGAGTTGCCGCGGGGTGGATCCAAGGATTTGATTAGACGAAGCCGAGTACAGTTCCAGAAGTGCGATGTTGGTTTTGGTAATGGATTGGTGGTCAAATACATATTCCAAAAGAGAATCTTTGTCGGCATTGTCGTTCCATTCAATTGGCTCGTCGAGCATCATGAAGAAGAATCCATCCGAGGATTTGGAAAAGAACTGTTCCAAGATGTCTTGCATGGCTTGCATCTCGAGTCCTGTTACGCTCTTCGAAGTTATATTTTCCGAAATACCGAGTATTTGAATGATTTCGCCAGCATCGTTCCTTGCGAATACAACTTCTTTGTTGAATGACCAAACATAAGAGCCATCTGCTTTGCGAACTCTAATTACGGTCTCCAATGGTTTGCCATCGGTAATGGCAGCAATGCGATCGAGGAATGCCAATTCCAATTCCAAATCGTCTGGATGAACCAATTCAAAGAATTCATCGAAAGGAATGGAATTGTCTTCGGTGGGCGGATGGTTCAGTGTTCTGAAGAATACGTCGTTCAGAAAGAAAATCTTCTGTTGCTGAAAATCCTGTAAGTAAACGGCTTCGGGCAGTGAACTAGTAATTTTTCGAATGTAAAGCTCGTTTTTCTTTGCGTTCTGTTCGGACTGCTTGCGAATCTCGATTTCCGAAACCAACTGCGATAGTTGTTCATCGATCCTCATTTCGAGCATTTGGGCCGTATAGCGCGAGTCGTCATATTTTTTTTGAAGTTCGGTGGTGTCGAATAGGGCTAAAAGTATATTGCCACTATCGAGCAATGTCCCGAAAACCGACAACATGACGGAGCTTTGGGATTTAGTGCGGCAAACGACTTTCGTGTTGTTTTTCTTGTATTTAATCAGGTTTTGAATATAGAAATGGAAGCGTTCACGATAATCTTCGTGAAGTATTTCGTAGATCGTGATGCCAAGCCATTCCTTGTGGTGCATACCGAAGAAATCGAATACATTCTTATTAACGGATTTGACGAAAGCATTCTGGTCGATGATAAGTTGCATGGCAGGGCTTTCGTCGAAGAATTCTCTCGATGTTGTCGGTTGTGCTGCGCTGCCTGCGATGCGAATTGAATTACTGTTAGCAATACTTTTAACTTGTTCAATGAATTCATTTATACCAATTTTATCTAAATCCCTTGCAAGCGATATAATTTGAGTTTGGACAGTATGCAAGACAGTCGATTTATCTTCTTCAATTTTCATTATTAATAGTTCCGCAAGGTTATCAATTCTGTTACCAGAAATCAGAAGAATCCTTATTAATAACACGATGAATCAGGCCCGTTATTGCTATTTGGCCAACTGAAGATAACTAACTTCAAGCACCATCGCTCGATGCAGAAGGACACTCGAGATAATATAATGTGTTTGAAGAGCGGGTTGGAATCTGCAAAAGAATGGACTGTGGAAAGTTGATTATAGTACTGTTTTAAAAAATTATTACGGATGAGTACAAAAAAATCAATAATATGACTTCAAAACCTCTTTAATTTTCTTCGTCGAATACTTGGGGTTCCTACAAATGAAGAATCTCATGTTGTTCTCTTCGTCCGGGGCGTATGAACAAGTATGGAAGAGGCCCGAGTCTTCGACTTTCTCGAAGAATTCTTCCATTCGAGTGCGCGAAAACCCAACCGAGACAACTGTTTCAAACACGTAATCGTTCGGGAACCAAAGGTAGTAATTGTTGTGGCAGCAAAGGACCATATTGGTTGCTTTTGAATCGTCAAAGTACTCTATTGCTGCTGCCTCGCTTTTGTTACGCGCGAGCACGACGAGATTCTGCCTTTCGGATGGGGGAAGCGATTTGCACAGATTAATCGTTTTATCGGCAATATCTTCCCAGCCCAGTCTTTCGGAGAGGAAGCTGTGCGTTATGGCAAGGTTCCCATGGCTTTGCTTGTGCGACAACCCAAGCATCGAACTGAAATTCGACAAATCGTATGGCGGCAAAATCGACAAAACGCACAATCCGCTCGACAGCCCAAAAAACAGCACAAACGCAATCGAGATCACTTTCAGGCTCGTCGATTTGTATTTCTCTATCCATTGCTCCACGAAAACAGCACCGGCAGCGAAAAGCGGCGCATAAATTGGAGATATTCGGCTCGGCCGCTGAGTGAATGAAAACATACTGATCGACAGCAAAATGAAAAATGCAATGGGAACGAACTGCAATCTGTGGTAATTGGCATGCACCAGCAGGTAGTAGATGCCCGCACCGCAAACAAATATCGAAATTGGCCCAGCATTCGCAATCTGGTAAAAAATATTCTCGATCGGGCCGATTGGTTCAGGGTTGTGCAAAACGATATTGCT
This sequence comes from uncultured Hyphomicrobiales bacterium, assembly GCA_964610885.1. Taxonomy (GTDB): domain Bacteria; phylum Bacteroidota; class Ignavibacteria; order Kapaibacteriales; family UBA2268; genus CAZSWR01. The sequence continues at coordinate 116,151 of CAZSWR010000002.1, forward strand.
TAGATATGTCCATGAAGGAAAATCATTTTGGATCTCCCAAATTGCATTGGGCAGGCAAAGAGCGACCGCGATTATAATACCCCGCCAGAAATACTTGCTGCGCAGGATATACCGATATTGACGCATGAAAAGCGAAGGCAAAATGGCAATAATAAGCAACAGTACGCTTTGCCGAGTGTTGTACGCAAGGCCGACGATGAATCCGAACGAGACAAATAGTTTAGTGTTGCCTTCTTGGACGATCCTTATCAAGTAAAAAACTATTAGTATCCAAAGGAAGAATTCCAAGCAATTCATCGAATAAAAAGAATTAACAATGAGCGATATTGGTGCCATTGCCGTTGCTATCATCGTCAGGACAATTGCAAAACTCCTGCCGCCCAATCTGATGGCGATGTGCGCAGCCAACATCGAGGAAGCTGCCGAGCATAACGAAGGAATTATCCTCGTGGCCCAAAGCGACGAACCAAATAGCGTTTTGTTCCAAAACAACAGCAGTATCGAAAGCGGGGGAGAGTCCACATACCCAAAAGAAAGCCGCTCCGAACACGCCAAGTAGTAGTACTCATCGGAAAAGAAACCGTAATCATTTGGAATCGCGGCAACGGCAAAATGAATTGCAAAAGCACAAAAACCCAGGATGTAAATTATCATCCTTTCTTTGGCCAATTTGGAGTACAAATCGGTCCAATAGTCATTGTGCAAATGCTGATAGCCCATTACTCACTTCTTTTGTTTGTCAATTATTTCGATGCTGTCGATTGCCTTCGTGATAATCTGTTCATAGTATTTGTATAGGGTGGATGGCACTTGGAAATAAACGAAAAGCAGCATATTGTTGTTTGCGCGGGCGTGTTGGAAATATTTCATTTCGGGCGTTTTTGCATCGATTTGTATATCGCTCAACAGATTAACGCAGCTCCATCCGTTTCTCTTGTATGTTTTCTGAGTGATCGGGCGGCTGTATAGGTATTCCTTAAGGTTGTTCTCGTTGCTGGATTTCCAGTATTCAATTGATTCGTCGGCAGACTTGAAGTTAAAAACTTTATCAATATTTCTATTCAGCGAAATATAGCAACCCGTGGAATAAAGCACAGCGGATTTGGATATATCGTCCGGCGAGATTAACATCTCGGATTTGTTTGAATCCAAGTGCTCGATTGAATGCCACGAAGGCAATACAATCGACAAGGCGCTGTCGGTAGTGATGAATCTACTGTACGAAATGCTGTCGAGCGGCAAGACACTGTTGTAGAGTTTGTTTAGCTGCTTGAGCGACTCCCAGTCTTTATTTGCTTGAACTGAATCGCCAAGCGACGAATAGGACATACCGCGATTATTCAACGCTTCGACGTTGTTTGGATTGATCTTCAGGGCTTCTGAATAGTCTTTGATTGCTTCGGCATACCTTTTGAGCCTGTATTCGGCATTCCCCTTGTATTGGAGCAGCTCCTCGTTGGAGATGCCCATGTCGTATGCTTTCGTAAGATCAGAGAAGGATTCCTGATACAACTGCACTTTGTAGAGCATTATCCCGCGTTGGTAGTATGCCTCCGGGATGCTCGGTTCCAATTCAATTGCTTTTGAATAGTCGTCGATAGCCTTTGTGTACGTTTTCCAAGCACCGTAGAGAGAGCCGCGGTTCAGGTACGCCCTCGAAGAATTGGAATCCAATTGAATTGCTTTGTTCAAATCGTTCAGCGAAGAATCCAATTCGCCCAAGTAACTATAAGCAAATCCACGGTTGTTGTATGTATCGGAGAGTGAAGTGTCAATTTCAATTGCTTTCGTCAGGAAATAGACTGCACTGTCGGGTTGTTGGGTGAATATATAAGCCAGGCCGAGATAGTTCAGGCAAAGAATATCCTTCGGCTTTTTCTTTAAGTGCTTTCTGAAATAATCGATAGCTTTCGAGTAATCCTTGCTTTCGTAGTTCTTCAGGCCTTTGTCAAAATTCGACTGCGCCGATACTGTTGCAACCGATGCAAGAATTAACAAAGCAAATAGAAGTTTTTTCATCAGTATTCCATATTTTTCTAAAACTTACAAAATTATGAATAATAAAGCGAATTTCAAACGCTTACTTCAGAAGCATTGCTATGCGATGAAAAATATTCATCGAACTGCCCATGTTGTAATTGATTAAAACAATTATCGAAGCATCGCGCTCCGGCGAATACATCGATACCGAAGTATATCCGGGGACGAACCCACTGTGGCCATAGTATCCTTCGCTAATCATCAGTCCCAAGCCATAATTCATATATGGCAAATCGCTCGGCACTGTGCGATCCCTTTCGGCCTTCATGCCTGCCGTCAGGAACGAGCCGTTTGCGAGTGCCTCGCTCCATACTTGCAGGTCCGAAATGCAAGAAATCATTGCGCCGGAACCCCACGCCCAGGTGTCGGAAAACATTTCAGTAACGTCTAACTTGTTTGTTTCTGCATTGAAGAAATAGTACCCGCAGACGGCTTTGTTACGGCCGGTGGGGAAGGCGTGGGACGTCGGGAAATATGTATTCTTGAGTTGCAGCGGCGTTAGCAGATCGTCTTCGATGCACTTATGCAGCTTCTTTCCGGTTACTTTTTCGATAATAATTCCAAGCAGTATGTAGTTCGTGCTCGAATAATGATACTTTTCGCCCGGTTCGTTTGCCGGCGCGTCATTGCTGACGTAGTCGATTAATTCTTCAGGGGTTTTGGTAGCCAGAGGCGTCGAAACCAAATCCAACTGGAATTTTGTATTCACTGCAAAATCGTTGATACCCGCCGTCATGTTGAGCAGCTGCCGGATCGTGATTTTGTTAGCATTCTTGATCTGCGTATTGTATTTCGACAAAGTATCGTCGAGCGAAAGCAGTTTCCTATCGGCCAGGAGCAGCACTTCGGTCGCCACAAATGTCTTCGTTATGCTTCCGATGCGGAACAGGTCAGATTTGTCGAATAGACGGCGCGTATCAATTTCCGCATAGCCATCGGCGCTCGAATACGTTCTTTTATTTCGATAGTCCGCCACTTCGATTACGACCAACGGGGCATTCATATCCACGTTCTCGTATCCGGTTACTTTTATGTCGTGAAGCAAAGAATCGGATACTTTCTTGATCAGATTTGTTACTTCCGAATTGACAGGACTGTCCGACGTTGTGTCCGAACACGAAATGAATAATACTGTTAATGCAAAAAACAACAATCCTCTAAGAAGAGATTTCATGTTTTGTCCTTCGAGATGGTATATTTTAGTAAACAATTGAGCAACTTTGCTTTGCGAAAACTCTGTAAGCTTTGCCCGGCGCCAGAGAGCCGATCGTATTGATTCCGTACGCCGGCATGAAGAAATGCCCGGAATCGTCGGAGACCAACACGATTTTATCTAAAACGGCAGAGAAAACAACGCTTGGCGAATTGGATTCCAATTTGCAATAGGGCATCAGGTTCCACCCCGCGCCGAGGTTGATTGTCATTTGCTGAATCGCGCTGCCATAGAGCAAGAGCGTGTCTGCGGCTGCGGAATACATGTAGAAAGCATCCCCGCGGTGCCACTGGGAAATTCCATCGATTTCATTTTTGGAGTATATGCTTCCCGACTGGTTTTTTGCATAGAGCAGGTTGGCCGATGCTGCATTGATGCAACTCGTAAAAGTACTATCGAAATGCGTCAAAGGCGATGAAACCAAATTCCAGCCCGCTCGCAAAGGTAGCACGGCTTGCCGACCGCAAATCAGGGAATTAAGCACAGAAACTGCATTCTGCGAAAAAACGTCCGAGCCGCTGGAAAATGATGGATTGGCAACAGTCACTGTGTTTAGCGCGCTGTCCCATATTTTGAAAATATATTTCTCTCCTTGGGCAAATCCGTCTTTTGCCTGAGTCGTAGCGTCGTCCCCGGAAACAGCAAATCCGAATTGAACGCCGTCCCAAACGAAGTATCCAGCGCAAATTGTATCGGCGGAGCTGACAAAAAATGCACCGACCGCATCGCCGTTCGCAATTGGCCTGCCTGAAACCACGTAGCTCCCGGCTGATTCGATGCCGATCAGGGCAGACGATGCCGTTGCGCGTTGGTAACTCCAACCTGGCGGTACAGCAAAAGAGATATAGCTAATCGAAACAAACAATAAAACGTGAAAGATATATTTAATTCTTTGCATTAGTTACTTCCTCTGATGAACTTTAATTGACGATCACTATTTTCTTCGTTACCATAGATTTACCATTCCTGAGAACAAGAGTATAGACTCCGCTTGATAGATTGGACCCGTCGAGCGCGAAACGAAATACCTTCTCGGTAGAAATCCTTCTGTCGGCTAAGACAGTGCGTTGTCCGTTCATTGAGATCAAGTCCATGCTGTACTCGCCGGCTTCCTCAAGGGCTATGCTGATAGTTGCTGCGCCGCTCACCGGATTGGGCGAGCAATCAATCGAGGCGCCATCAGCTAAATTGTCCGATTCCACGCTTACGTATCCGCCGGGGATAGCTTTACCTATGATAACCGAATTAGAGTTAAATACGAGCTTTGCCATTTCTTGGCAGGTATTGAATTCCCTCAATTGCATGAGCGAAACCTGTCTTTGCTTGCCGTTTTGCTCAACGATCCGGGCAAAGAGTTCTTCGCCCGAGCGAGCAAACTCGATTTCGGGCGTTGTTGCATCGTCCCCGAAAACAGTAAATGCGGCAATTCCATTTTCGACCACTGATGTTGCGATTGCTTCGCCAATGGAATTGAAAATTGTAACTTCGGAGCCGTTCCAGTCGCTTGTGAATTCAAATGCTGCGTTGAGCGATATTCCGGTGCTTGGCTTTGTTTCGCCGATTTGCGAGACGAAAACCTTTTCCGAAGGGGCGGCCGATTGGCTATTCTGAGGATAGATAAGCGTATCGGCGCGGTTCATGTAGATTAAGTATCCCATTCCGGCCGAAAGCTGCGACAATGTGCTCATAAATGGTGGCCAATAAGCCTCGCCGGAAATACTCTTTACGATTGAGTAGCTGCCGGAAATCGAGGACAAAGCTTGATTGATTGCCTGTTGGTTGGTCCTGTAATACGGGATCCAATACCAGCCGGCAGCCGGCAGGTAAATTGATGTGTTCTCGGGTTGCAAAGCCTCGCCAGATATCGAAAGAGTGCAGGCGGTGGTAGTCTTCACTGCATAAGCATTCGCCGGATTCCACGAAGTCAGGTTGGACATGTATGGTGGCCAATACGATTCGCCGGCCGAGTTTTTGATAATAATCAAATTTTGAATTATTGGCGAAAGAATCGACGTAATCTGATTGTCCGATGGGTTGATATAGCTTGATATCATGTTCCAACCGGCCGCGAGAGGAATATTCTGCGTCGATGTAGTCGTTGCCGATACGGCAGAAAGGACGGTCAGGCCGTTGACTTGGAATGATGTCGGGCCGGAGCTATAAGTAACATTTGCAGGGATTTCGATTTGGTTCGTTGCGTCCCAAACTTTGAAAGTGAACTGTTCGCCTATTGCAAAACCATCTTTGATTGGGCTGAGCGCATCGTCTCCCCAGACAACGAATCCGAATTGATTACCATTCCAAACCAAGTATCCAGCGCATTTCGTAACGGCGCCGTCCGTGAAGAAAGCACCAATTGCATCACCCGCCTGGAACGGCCTCTGGCCAATCGTAAACGTTCCGGTGGGAAGAAGTCCGATGTTGGCGTTTGTGCCTGTGTTCGAGGTGAAGGACCACGAATCGGGCACGCCACCATTCGAGGTCGAAAAGCTTCTCGTTTCGGACCAATCGCTCGTCGTTGTGGCGTTCGCGGCCCTTACGCGCCAGAAATACGTCGCCCCGTTGGCCAAACCGGTCGCCGTGAATGTTGTTTGCGTCAGGCCAGATTGGTTGTAAACAAACGAAGTGAATTGGTTCGACAAAGAGACTTGAACGGTATATGAAGTGCCGCCGATAACCGAATTCCAACTTAGAGCAGGGGACAAGGATACGTCCGTTGCATTATTAGCAGGGAGCAACAGAGCGGGAGCCGATATTGTCTGCACGCCAGTTGTAAAGCTCCAAACCGAAGACCAAGCGCTTGTATTTGCCCCGGAGGAAGCTCTAACCCTCCAATAATATACTGTGGACGGAGCCAAGCCAATGGCATTGAACGATGTGGAACTAATCCCTGTTTGATTGAACTCGTAACTTGTGAATTGATTGCTTGTCGAGACTTGGATTGCATAGGTGCTCGCGCCCGTAACGCTATTCCACGCAAGAGTTGTATTAACCGCCACGCCGGTCGCGCCATTCGTTGGCAGGGATAATTCCGGTGGATTCAATCCAGGATTGAGAGTGGTGAAACTCCACGCGGCGCTCCATGCCGAAGTGCCGGAAGTATTGGTGGCGCTCACCCTCCAGTAATAAGTAGTATTTGCGGAAAGCGAAGACACGACTTGATTTGTCGATTGCAGCCCAGTCAGATTTGTAGTTGTTTCCGTAAAATTACTATTGGTCGATACTTGTAAGTTGTAAGTTTGTGTATTGCTTACGCTCGTCCAGCTGAGAGTGGGAGATACAGATACTTCTGAGGCACCATTCTGGGGCGAAATGAGCGAAGGAGTTTGCGGGCTGCCGTTACCTGTCGAGAAACTGCGTATGGCTGTCCAAACACTTGTGTTACTCGAATTGAAAGCTCTAACTCTCCAATAGTATGTAGTATTGTTGGTAAGGCCGGAAAGGGGGCAAGAGTTACTCGTAATGTTTTGATTCAAAAAGAAGTTGTTGAATTGGTTGCTGGTCGATACCTGTACTGAGTAAGTCGTTGCGTTTGCAACCGTGTTCCATTCAAGTGTTGTGTTGGACGATACACCCGTTTCGCCATTCGCTGGGGACACGAGGACGGGAGTGGCGAGGTTGCCAAGAGTCGAAAATGTCCAAACGCTCGACCAAGCAGAGTTTATTGTACCGCTCGTCGCCATGATTCTCCAATAATATACGGTGTTTTGCGACATCCCGCTGACGGAGAAGGATACATTCGTGATTCCCGGTTGGTTCGAGTGGAAAGTTTCAAATGTGGGCGAAGTGGACAACTGGAATGTGTAAGACGTTGCTCCCGAAACGGCACTCCACAAAAATGAAGTAAGAAGTGAAATATTTACTGCATTGTTTTCAGGCGAAATGGGAACGGGAGATCCAATCTCGTTGTTCGTTGTCGTAAACGACCAGATGGTTGACCATCCGCTCGTGCCGTTTGCATTGGTTGCCGAGACGCGCCAGTAGTACAGCGTGTTTGGCGATAGTCCGGCAGCAATTTGGCTGGTCTGCGAAATTGAGCTGAGATTCACAACATTTACTGTAAATGTGTTCGATGTCGAAACTTGCAAGTTGTAGCTTGTGGCGCCGGCAGACGCATTCCATGCCAACGTCGGGGTTACCGACACTCCGAAAGAATTATTCCCAGGATCGGAAAGAGTTGGAGCTGCCGGAGGCACGGCCGAAGCAGTCGTGAAGCTCCAAACGGTTGACCAGCTGCTTGTCCCATTAGCGTTCGTTGCCGAAGCTCGCCAATAATATGTTGTGCCATTTGCTAAACCTGCAATTGCCTGGCTCGTGGATGAAAGGCCAGAATAATTCGCATAAATATCATAAAATGTGTTCGATGTCGAAACTTGGACGCTGTACGACGTGGCGCCCGTTGAGGCATTCCACGAAAGAGTGGGCGCGGTTGTTTGGCCC
>CAZSWR010000002.1:123943-128588 GCA_964610885.1 uncultured Hyphomicrobiales bacterium
CGACGTGGCGCCCGTTGAGGCATTCCACGAAAGAGTGGGCGCGGTTGTTTGGCCCATTGCTCCATTCGCAGGCGCTGAAAGCACAGGCGCAGCTGGAGGATTTGCGGCAGCAGTCGTGAAGCTCCAAACGGTTGACCAGCTGCTTGTCCCATTAGCGTTCGTAGCCGAAGCTCGCCAATAATATGTCGTACCATTTGCTAAACCTGCAATTGCCTGGCTCGTGGATGAAAGGCCAGAATAATTCGCATAAATATCATAAAATGTGTTCGATGTCGAAACTTGGACGCTGTACGACGTGGCGCCCGTTGAGGCATTCCACGAAAGAGTGGGCGCGGTTGTTTGGCCCGTTGCTCCATTCGCGGGCGCTGAAAGCACAGGCGCAGCGGGAACTGGCGCGCTGGCGGTTGTAAATGAGCGAATCTCTGACCAAGAGCCGGTCTGAGTGCCGTTCGTGGCGTTGACGCGCCAGTAATAGAGAGTCCCGGCGGATAGGGAAGATGTAAGAGTAAAATTCGTCGATGCTATACTCGGCTGGTTCACGATTGTCGTCGAAAAGGAATTCGCCGTCGATACTTGTAAAGTGTAGGATGTGGCTGTTGGGACTGCATTCCAAGAGAATTGCGGTTGCGAAGAAATGGCTGTTGCATTGCTCGAGGGCGATACAAGCGTCGGAGTGCCAATTGAAGGAAGCGAGCTAATTAGTGCTGGCGTGGGATTGTTCACTTGGTAGCAGGTGGAATCGTTGCAACCATAGATTAGCGGTGTTAGTGTGTTTGTCCAAGTAGTAATTCCCGAAGTTCCGGTTTGGAAGGATAGATTATCGTTCAATGCGGAATTCAAGACAGTGAAACGAAGCGTGCCGATGCGGAAACTACCGGTTTTGGTAACATAAGGAGGATTGGCACCCGCAACCACGGCGAGGCTTGCGCGGTTGGCGTACCAGTTGAAATTCATCGCATTATATGGCGTGGCGTTCAGTTCGGGATCTGCATCGAGTACAGAAAAACCTACGTAGCTATTCCCCTGAAGAGCAGAAGTGTTTATGCTCAACTGTATGGTTTGGCCGGAGACCACCCATTGGCCCGATACGTCTGCCCACACCTCGGCGTAGTAAACATTTCCTGCGACCCTTCGGTTTTGGATGGAAAAAGTAACCCGAGCGGTTGCGTAAGCTATGCTATCGGAAAGGATTAGCACAAGAAGTAATAATAATGCGGTAAGTATTTTTTTCATAGCTGCCTCACTTGTATCATCAAATATCGATTCCGCGGCCAGAGAAGGCCTGAATCGAATTTTTAATATACTTCTTTTTTATAATATTATCAAATTTTTCGGTGATGAATCGAACAAATTTCGATTCCCATTTTTGACTATAGCTATTCAGTTCTTCGGCAGTTTTCTTCGGTGCTGAAGTTTATTATCTACTTTGAGATCTATGACGATTTGTATGGGTGCTGTACAAAATCCCATTTTGAGCGAGTGGAAAAACAGAAAGATGATATTATACCGCGTAGCGGTTGTTGTATTGTAGCATATAGTTTGATTATTTAAGTAAGATTTCGCGTAGCGAATGTTATATATATTTGGTTGATTAATACTGAATTTTATATAACAACCGCTATGCGGTATGAATGCAAAAGGGGAAACAACCCACTACAATATAACAACCGCTCACGCGGTATCAATCCACAACTATTACTCTCCATGAAGGATGCAAATAGTATTGGGTACTGTACATTTTCAATTCGTTATGGAAACTTACTTGTTTTGTTTGATAATTCAATATTTTTAATTATTTTGCTTTCAATGCTTTCGATTAATAATTTGGAATAGAAATGAGATACAAAGAAAGATTCGACGTTTTGCCATGGACCGAACCGGCTGAAGGAGTCAGACACAAAGTTTTCGATCAGGATGGGAAAAGGCTTCGCTTGGTCGAGTACTCGCGCCGTATGCCGGAGCATTGGTGCGAAAGGGGGCATTGGGGGATCGTGCTTAGCGGATCGCTCGAAATCGAATTCAATTCAACTCGAGAAACGTACGCCACAGGCGATGCCGTCTTCCTTCCTGACGGCGCAGAACACAGGCACAAAGCCCGATTGATTTCCGAAACGGCAACATTGTTTTTCGTAGAAAATATTTAACACTTTCATCGAATTGCCATGAAACTATATAGTTATTTTGTGTTAGCCTTTGCAGCAGCATTAATTCTGAGCGCTTGTTCGTCCAATTCGAGCACGCAGTCGGAGCCGATTCCCGATGAAACGCTGTACAAACGCGCAATTGTCGATGCAATGGTTGCCGACGATAATGAAATCTGTTCACATTTGATCTCGATTACCGACACGAATAAATATTTGTTTTGGAAAGATTCCGCCGGAGAGAAAAGAGTCCTTGTGCTGACGTGGACAAAGCACGGCTCGAGCTATTCCGAGGGATCCGAAGTGGTCAATTCTTGGGGCGAGATTTGGGTTACGGCCGTCCCAGAGATGAAGGATTGGTTCGGGAAAAATAAACGGGAAATCAGCGATACTGCTCTCCGTACAGAGCAATTGCTCGGATTGCCCAAGGGCAGCAAATACACTACATTTGTCGAGCTGTGGGTGCGCCCGTCGGATTTGTTTAGGCCGTCGGCTGACAATGAAATCACTGATAACGTGGCGCAGATAGAATATCCCGCAGGAATGGATTCATCGTACCGCGCCTGGTTCGAAGCCAATATCATATACTCGTATTTCCCGATGCGCTACCCGTGGACTCGGCTCGGCTACACATACGATTGGGGATCGGCGGAATCGGAGTTCGGACTCTCGGAATTCGTGATCAAGCCCAATTCCCGTTTGAAAGTGAATCGAGTTTACACAAATCCAGAGTTTTTCAATAGTATGGCGAAATAAAAAAACCGCCCCAAGAAATATTGGAGCGGCTTGTATTCATAATCGAATTTCTTCGGCTTAGTCCGTCAGTTCCTCGCTCGAAAGGCGTGCCTTCATGTATTCGCGGTTCATCATCGAGATGAATTTCACGGAAATACCCTTCGGGCAGGCAGCTTCGCATTCGTAGAAGTTCGAGCAGGCTCCGAAGCCTTCCGAATCCATTTGCTTGACCATCGCAAGTGCGCGGCGTTTGCGTTCGGGCTGGCCCTGAGGCAAAAGTGCGAGTTGCGATAGCTTGGCAGACATGAACAGCATCGAGGCGCCGTTCGGGCACGAAGCCACGCAAGCACCGCAACCAATGCAGGCTGCTGCGTCCATAGCGAGTTCTGCATTGTGCTTCGAGACAGGCAGTGCGTTAGCGTCTTGGGGCTGGCCCGTGTTGACGGCAACGAAACCGCCGGCTTGGATGATTCTATCCAAAGCGGTACGATCCACAATCAAGTCTTTGATAATCGGGAAGGCACGCGAGCGGAAAGGTTCCACGTAGATCGTATCGCCATCGTGGAATTTGCGCATGTGTAACTGGCAAGTGGTGGTGGACAATTCCGGGCCGTGCGGCACGCCATTGATAACCATCGAGCAAGCGCCGCAGATACCTTCGCGGCAGTCGTGATCGAAAGCAACGGCTTCCTTGCCCTCTTTTATCAGTTTTTCGTTAAGAATATCGAACATTTCGAGGAAAGACATATCCTCCGAAATGCCGTCAAGATCGAAGAAGTCGAGATGTCCCTTTTCGTTGGCATTTTTTTGCCGCCAGACGTATAGTTTAATTTTCATTATTTATAGCTCCTTACGGCAAGTTTCACATTTTCGTAAACCAAAGGTTCGGTGTGGCGAATCGGTTTTTTGCCAACGCCTTGGTATTCCCATGCTGCCACGTGGCAGAATTTTTCGTCGTCTCTCTTTGCCTCGCCGTCCGGGTACTGGTGTTCTTCTCGGAAGTGTGCGCCACAGGATTCGTCGCGTTCCAAAGCGTCGTGGAGCAGCACCTCGGCGAATTCGAGGAAGTCGGCCACGCGAGTTGCTTTTTCGAGCACGACGTTCAGGTCTCCTGCTTCGCCCGTAACGTTCAGATTCTTCCAGAATTCTTCGCGCAGCGGCGGAACGAGTTCCAAGGCTTTCTTCAGGCCGGCTTCGTTTCTGCCCATACCGCAATAGCTCCACATGATATTGCCAAGTTCGCGATGGAATTCTGTAGGCGTTTTCTTGCCATTGATCGAAATCAATTTATTGATCTTTTCGCTTGCTTCATTTTCGGCTTTACGGAATTCTTCGTGTTCGGTTGTAACCTTATCAAATTTATTCGAGCCAATGTAATTTGCAATTGTGTAAGGTAAAACGAAGTAACCGTCCGCCAGGCCCTGCATGAGAGCGCTTGCGCCAAGGCGGTTTGCGCCGTGGTCAGAGAAGTTTGCTTCGCCGATGACGTGCAAGCCCTCGATTGTGGACATCAAGTTGTAATCCACCCACAGGCCGCCCATTGTGTAGTGCGATGCGGGATAGATCATCATCGGGGTGGTATAAGGATCGTCTCCGGTGATGCGTTCGTACATTTCGAAGAGGTTACCATAACGCTCGGCGATTTTGTGTTTGCCCAATCTGTTAATTGCATCGGCAAAGTCGAGGTACACACCATATCCGGTTTGGCTGACGCCACGTCCGTCGTCGCAGACTTCCTTGGCGGAGCGGGACGAAATGTCGCGAGGCGA